>OMQX01000065.1 GCA_900313335.1 uncultured Prevotellaceae bacterium | reverse complement strand
CTCGACATAGCTTCCGTTATGTATCTTGAAATCTTTCAGCGATGCAACCACCAGGCTGTAATCCAGACGTCCTTCGATAATGGTATATCGTCCGTATGCCCGTAAGCCGTTCAGCTTGTCGTATGACAGGGTCAGCGAGCCGCCGCCTTCGATATCTATCTTGTCGGCTCCGCTTTCGTTCAGCATGCAATGTACCGATGTTGCCTCGTCAATGTCTATCTGCAGCTTCATCCTGATGTTCTGCTCGTCTACGGGCTCCTTCTCCACCTCCGTCGTGTCGGCAAAGTCACAGAAGGTAACCAGCTCGTTAAGCTGGTCGCTCACACTCAGCGGCGCATCCTTCATTACATACGTCACATCCGTCTTGCCGTTTACATGCAGGCGTCCGTTGACGTTCAGGTTCTGCAATGTACCGTTTATGCGTCCGTTCAGGTCCACATAGACCTTGCCGTATGCCTGTGCGCGGGTGTTCTTCTTGGCATTTATCAGGTTAAAGTCCTTTGCGTCCACGCTCAGGTCCAGCTTTATCCTGTCAGGATTCTTGAAATCAATGTAGCCGTCCAGTGACATGGGGTTATTGCCGTTGGCATAGGCCTCGATGCGCTTCAGGTCCAGATAGCTGCGGTCTATTACGATGCTGTCATCGGGGAACCTCAGGTCAATGCTGTATGGATCCGAGCATATATGCATGCTGTCCGTCAGCAGCATACCCGACAGCAACGGCGCACTCACTGCACCGCTTACATCCAGATGACCGTGCGCATAGCCCTCAAGCCTTGCCAGCTTGTTGGGGATGAACGCATTCGCAATATTCAGCGGCAGGCGCTCCAGACGGGCATCTGCCTGAATCATACCTTCCTTATCCTCCTGCCAGTACTTACCGTTCAGGAAAGAAACCTCGCAACCGTTGTGCTTCAGTATTCCGTCAACGTAGTGCGACCCGTCAGCATTGGGGAAATAGGCGACATCCAATCCCATGTCACCCATCGCCGTACCCTCGTATGTCATGTTCTTGACACCCATGTCCAGCGAAACCGTCGTCTCGGTATCTGTTTTTACAAAATGGGCATCACCGTTCAGGAATCCCGTCACTACAGGCATGAAAGGTAAGACGTTGGACAGCTCACCCAGGTTAAAGTTATATATGGATACCGTCAGGTCTTGGGCAGCCTCCTCGTTAGGTGTGCTGTACAGCTTCAGCGCCGTGCCGTCGTCTGCTATAAGATGCAGGTCTGCATGAGCGTGGTTCTTGCTGTCAAGCGATATGTAGTTGTCGGCGTTTACCTTGAAATGACGGTACGCAAGAATTGGTTCCAGAGGCTCCAGGTGTACCATCAGCATGCTGTCCGATGTCTCGGCCTTGAAGCCAAGGTCCACACCTTTGACACCCTTGGCATCCACGAATTTCAGTGCCGACTCCAGACCGTTGTTCGTCAGGCGGTTCCTCAGCGTCGCCTCGAAATCCACGACCTTGTTCCTGGGACCGTTCTTCACACGCAGCAATGACAATATACCGTCATCAGGATGCCTCATTTCTATTTGTATGGTGTCCAGGCATACCGCACCCGTATTCAGCTTGTACATGTGTCCACTGCCGTTCAACCCGTTGTCGGGGTCTGTCGTAACGTCCAGTGCAAGCTCCTGGAAATCATATCCGAAACTGCGCAGCAGGTTGCCTAATGGATTTGTACGGGCCGAGTAGAGATGCAGTTCCAAGCTCGGCAACAGGGTCTTTAGCGTTGCCTGATCCAGTTCAAAGGACTTGATCTCCTTCTGCAGTTCCCCGGTAAACGCATTTACCTTACTCATCAGCGTCTCCCATCCGTGATGCGAGTTCAGCTTCAGCTTCAGGTCGCCGGCATCGGCGTATGCAAATACGGTATCAGGATTCATGGTCAGTCCCAGGGACAGATCCATGGGATGGAATATGCTGTCCTCGGTAACAATCTCTATCGCCTGTATCTGTCCGTCAAACGAATGGCTGTCCTTCAGGTTCGTGTTACCTATGATGTTCAGGCCCATCGAGGCCGAGAAAGGCTTGTCCACCACATTCAGCTTGTACAGGTCTATATGTGACAGGTCCAGCGAGAAATCCACGTCATGTATGCCGCCTTTGACCAATGCATCAGCACAGGCACTCGCCTGCAGATATTCGTTGTCGCATCCCAGGTCCAGCATGCCCTTGCCGTTACGCAGGCTTGCCTGCAGGTTTATGTCCGAGAGGCCAATCTTCTGATAACGTATGTCCTGCACGTATGCCCTTGCCATCATGCGTGTGGACGGTGACAGGAAATCCGTACCGCAGCCGCTGACATCAGCAGTTGCAGTTACATTATATATCTCCTGGTCAGGCAGGAAATCATGCACGTTCAGGTTGCGTATGTCCATGTCGGCGGCATAGGACATTGCGTCCGTATTGAGCGAAGCCCTTACCTTCGCCGATCCGCTGCCTTCCTGCAGCAAGGCATCCGCACGGTAGTTATGGCCGTCAACCACGGCATCTGCCGTCACCGTCATCGACGGTATGCGGAATCCCGTAAGACCCATTCCCCTGCGGACGAAATCCACATCACCCACATCAGCCTTCATCCTCAGCTGGGCAGACAGGTTGTCAGGCACAGCCATATTCGCAACCGATCCCTGAGCCTTGATATCCGCTACACCCGACATCCATACGCGCAATGTGTCTATCAGCATCGCGTCGATATTACCGTCCGACAGTATGCGTGCGTTCAGCGGTTTGTCCGGGTATATGCGGCTTACCTCATCAGGCATCCATTCCCCGGCCAGGTTCATCAGGTCCTTCTTCTGGATCATTGCCATCAGGTCTGCCATCACATGGCCCTGCTGCCCTGAAGTAAAGGCATTCAAGTCCATTTCCAAGGCACCCTGTATACGGCTCGACGCATTACTGCGGTCATCAGGATCCGTGTGTGTCTGCAGGTCTATATGGCTGAAAGCAACGCAGGTGGTGTCCGCCCTCAGGTTATCCAGCAGCAATGTCGTTACAGGTACACGGGCACACCTTGTCACGTTGTCTCCGTCAGGAAGTGATAATTCTATGTTCCCGCCCGTCTTCAGGTCCATGTGCCCCAGCTTCACCTTCATGCCGTCCAGGTCAAAGTCTTTCAGGAGCAGTGCCGTGTAAGGCAGTTTCAGGCTCATGTCACCGTTTTCCTGCTTCATTGTCAGCAGCAGCGAATCCGTCTCGAAATCCAGCTTGCGCACTTGATACCTGCCATGCTCCAGGGCTACGTCACCCTTCGAAAGAGCAGCCCTGCGGATAACACCGTCAACGACCATCGAATCCCTTACGCTATGGAACTCCACACGGCTGCGCAGTATCTGCACGTCGTTTACGTCGATGCTCCACAATATCGGCTTGCTCTCGGTCGTATCGACTATCGTCGTATCACGCATGCTTATTGCCAGGTCGCACTTGTCCAGCAACGCTCCCGACAGTACAGCATGATGCTTGTCCAGGTCAATGTCTTCCGCTTCCAGGTGCAGTTTTCCCAAACCGCCCTTCAGCCGCAGTTGCGCAACAAGGTCGCGCGTGTTTACGACACCACGGCAGATGTCAATAGCCTCGACACCCACATGACAGGTGAATATGCGGGACAGATCCAGGTCCACAATAACCGTATCGGTATGCAGGACCGTGTCTCTCTCCTCGACAGCAGTAAAGTTGTTCAGCTCTATGTCCAGGGGAAAGCGTATTCGCAGTCGCTCGATCGTAATGTCCAGCCCCGTCTCCTCGCTTGCTATGTCAGCTGCCAGGTGCGCCGCCCAGTTCTGCACAAAAGGGATATACAGCGCTGCCGCCAGTACAAATGGCAGCAACACTATCGTCAGGGCACCTATGCCCGTCCATTTCAATATCTTCCTCTTATACTCCAATCCCTTGCTCCTCTATGTCAAAGTGCTCAAACATCGACCCCTTCGGTACATCCGCCACAACCCTTATCTCCTGATGCGATACAGGATGTTCCATCATCAGTTCACGGGCATGCAGGCTTATCCCTCCGTCAGGATTACTGCGCTTTGCACCATATTTCAGGTCTCCCTTTATCGGACACCCTATCTTTGCCAGCTGGCAGCGTATCTGGTGGTGGCGACCCGTTAGCAGACGCACCTCCAGCAGATGATAGCGCTCGCTGTGAGCCAGTACCCTGTAATCCAGTACCGCCTTTTTGCTGCCAGGCACCTCGCGGTCGTAAGCCCTTGCCGTATTCGTCTTCTCGTTGCGAGTCAGCCAGTGTATCAGCCTCCCCTCTGCCTGCTCCGGAACATTTGCCGTAATCGCCCAGTAGGTCTTCCTAACTTGGTCATGCCCGGCAAAGAGCTTATTCAGGCGGGGTAGGGCCTTGCTCGTCTTTGCAAAGACAACCACACCGCTTACAGGACGGTCCAGACGATGCACCACACCCAGGAATGCATTACCCGGCTTATGATACTTCTGCTTTATCCAATCTTTGACAATCTCGCTCAGCGGAACGTCGCCGGTCTTGTCTCCCTGCACTATTTCGCCTACAGCCTTGTTGACAACAATGATGTGATTATCTTCGTATAGGACTTCCAACCCTCAATTATGAATTAAGAATTATGCATTACATATTCATGCCGCCGTCAACCTGGATAACCTGTCCGCTCACGTAGCTGGACATGTCGCTTGCCAGGAATGTGGCAACGTTGGCAATATCCTCGACCTGACCGCCGCGGCGCAATGGAATATGCTTCTTCCACTCCTCGCGCACATCCTCGGGCAGAGCAGCTGTCATAGCCGTCTCGATAAAGCCAGGGGCAATGGCATTGGCACGGATACCCTTCGGACCCATCTCCTGAGCCACACTCTTCGCCAGTGCAATCATGCCTGCCTTGGATGCAGCATAATTGGCCTGTCCAGCGTTACCGTGAACACCCACGACACTTGCCATGTTTATAATGCTTCCGCCACGCTGGCGCATCATTATGGGAACACAGGCATGGATAAAGTTGAACGCACTCTTCAGGTTCACGTTTATCACGGCATCCCACTGCTGCTCGCTCATACGCAGCATCAGCCCGTCCTTGGTAATACCGGCATTGTTCACCAATATGTCAATCGTACCGAAATCCTCCTTCACCTTCTTAACCAGTTCCTCGGTCTCGGCAAAGTCAGCGGCATTTCCGGCATACGCCAGACACTTGACACCTACGGCCTCTATTTCCTGACGAGTAGCTTCCAGGCCTGCGGCCATGTCATCGTTCAATACCAAGTCCGTAAATGCGATGTTTGCACCCTCGGCAGCAAATTTCAGGGCAATGCCCTTGCCTATACCACGTGCTGCACCTGTAATCAGCGCAGTCTTTCCTTCCAGTAATTTCATATATTTTCCTTGATTCTTGAATTCAAAAACAGTTTATCTATCTCTTCGACAGCGAGCGGTGGATTATCTTCTGGACCACTGCACGGCTCATACCCTTCGGCATACCGTCTGCCAGACGGCCGTATATGTACGGCACTTCCTGACCCTTCACGGCATAGCGTATAATATCCACCATCAGGGGAATGTCATCGGCCTCGAAATGGCCGCTCTCAACACCCTCCGTAATCACCTGTGTCAGCAGGTTCTTCTCGTTGCGGTCAAAATTCTTGCGCATAAGGCTCACGCGCCAGATGTCGCGGAAAAACTCCGCACGCATGTTGCCGTTGCGCTGCACGACCTCCTTTATGGCATTCAGGTGCGAATATATCAGGGCAACGATCTTGTCCTCGGGGTCCATGTCCTGCTGAGCCACACGCGTCATCTGCTCGCTCATGCGCTCCAGCTCGTCCTGTACTACGGCATGGTATATGGCCTCCTTGGACTTGAAATACGTGTACAATGTCCTGCGACCCTTGCCCGATGCCGATGCTATATCGTTCATCGTAGTTTCCTCCAAGCCGTTCTTTGCAAACAGTTGTCTCGCTACGTCAATCAGCTTCTGTCTTGTCTTCTCCGATGCCATGTCCGCACCCTTGTATGTAGTTTTATTTATAGAATAATTGCGCACAAAGTTAGCAGTTTTGCCCAGCAAATGCAAGTTTTTTTGCAAGTTTTTACGCAATTCCTTGGCAGTTTCCCAAAAATCCCATACCTTTGCACTCGCAAACAAGGGAATCCCTTCCCCAGTTAGGCAAAATAATACATCGCGGGGTGGAGCAGTTGGTAGCTCGCCAGGCTCATAACCTGGAGGTCGCCCGTTCGAGTCGGACCCCCGCAACTAGAGTGGTGGTGAGAATCCCGGTTAAAGCTTATACAAGTTTTTTCTGGGATTCTTTCTTTATATATAGCAAAACGTAACAAACAGAATATATATGTTCGAAAACTTAAGCGAGCGCCTCGAACGCTCATGGAAAATACTCAAGGGTGAAGGCAAGATTACCGAAATCAATATTGCCGAGACCCTCAAGGACGTACGTCGTGCCCTTCTCGATGCCGATGTCAACTACAAGGTAGCGAAGAGCTTCTGCGACACAGTCAAGCAGAAGGCATTGGGTCAGAACGTGCTTACTGCCGTCAAGCCCCAGCAGCTCATGGTCAAGATCGTCCACGACGAACTCGCGGCCCTCATGGGAGGAGAAACCTCCGAGCTCAATCTGCCCGGACGCATCGGCGACCCCACAGTCATCCTTATGGCAGGTCTCAACGGTTCCGGTAAGACCACCATGTCAGGCAAGCTCGCCAAGATGCTCAGGGACAAGAAATCCAAGAAACCCCTGCTTGCAGCATGCGACACCTTCCGTCCTGCCGCTATGGAGCAGCTGCGCGTCCTGGGCGAGCAGATAGACATTCCCGTATATATCGAGGAAGGAGCCACAGACCCCGTACAGGTCGCCCTCAATGCCATTCAGCAAGCCAAGGCCAACGCACGTGACGTCGTTATCGTCGATACAGCAGGCCGCCTTGCCGTCGACGAGGAACTAATGCAGCAGATTGCAGACATCAAGAATGCCATCAATCCCCACGAGATACTCTTTGTCGTTGACGCAATGACAGGTCAGGACGCAGTCAATACCGCCAAGGAATTCAACGACCGTCTCGACTATACCGGCGTCATCCTCACCAAGCTCGACGGCGACACACGCGGCGGTGCTGCACTCAGCATACGCAGCGTTGTAGACAAGCCCGTCAAGTTCATAGGTACAGGCGAGAAGATGGAAGCCATCGACGCCTTCCACCCCGAACGTATGGCAGACCGTATCCTCGGCATGGGCGACGTAGTATCACTTGTCGAGCGTGCCCAGGAGATATACGACGAGAAGGAAGCCCGCAAGCTCGAAGCAAAGATCAAGAAGAACAAGTTCGACTTCCAGGACTTCTATAACCAGATACAGCAAATCAAGAAGCTGGGCAATATCAAGGATCTGGCAAGCATGATACCCGGTGTCGGCAAGGCACTCAAGGACGTGGACATCGACGATAACGCCTTCAAGAGCGTCGAAGCCATCATCCTGAGCATGACACCCTACGAGCGCCAGCACCCCGAGTGTCTCAATACCTCGCGCCGTCAGCGCATCTGCCGTGGAGCAGGCGTCAAGATGGAAGACGTCAACCGCCTCATCAAGCAGTTCGACCAGACACGCAAGATGATGAAGCTCATGACCAATAAGAGCAAAATGGCACAGATGGCCCAGATGATGGGACAAAGGTAATGCACAATTCATAATTCATAATCAGGAATTCATAATTAGTCAATGACACTAATCGATGGCAAGGCAACGGCAGCCGCAATCAAGGCCGAAATCAAGCAGGAAGTAGAGCAGATCGTAGCATCCGGAGGCAAGCGCCCCCACCTTGCAGCCGTCCTTGTGGGACATGACGGCGGCAGCGAGACATACGTCAAGAACAAAGTACTCGCCGAGCAGAAGGTAATACAGGCCATTGACTACCGCAAGGACGTGGACGGCTTCCATCCCATCAACGTGGGACGCATGGCCATCGGCCTCCCAACCTTTATCAGCGCAACGCCACTTGGCATCCTTACCCTGCTGCAGCGATACAACATCCCCACCAGCGGCAAGAAAGTCGCCATTCTCGGACGCAGTAACATCGTAGGCAAGCCAATGGCACAGCTCATGATGCAGAAACAATACGGCGACGCCACCGTAACCGTACTGCACAGCCATAGCCGGAATATCCAGGAGGAATGCCGCCAGGCAGACATCCTTATCGCAGCAATGGGACGCCCCGCATCCGTAACGGCAGATATGGTCAAGCCCGGAGCAACCGTCATCGACGTAGGCACCACACGCGTACCCGATGCAACACGCAAGACAGGATTCCGTCTGCAGGGTGACGTCGATTTCGAAGCCGTAGCTCCCAAGTGCTCCGCCATAACACCCGTTCCCGGCGGCGTAGGCCCTATGACCATCTGCATGCTCATGCTCAATACACTCAAGGCAGGCAAGAAAGAAATTTACTAAAAACTTTACCAAACATTTGGTCGTTTCGCATAAAATAACTACCTTTGCACTCGCTTTCCCAAGGAAGGCCAGTCCAACATGGTGACTATAGTTCAGTTGGTTAGAGCGTCAGATTGTGGTTCTGAATGTCGTGGGTTCGAGCCCCACTAGTCACCCATCCCTCCCCCCGAGTCCTTGTAAGCAGCAATGTTTGCAGGGACTCATCCTTTTCTAACGTATCTTTTACGAAACCAAGTTGTATTAGGATACTCCTATCTACTTACTTATTATACACATATCTGTCAAGCGCGGATAGCCTTTGGCTGCCATGAGCGAGTCCCATGCTGAAGGCAAGTCGATGCGTACAGTGGAGAAACCACCGCCAGGCATGGTCTGTACCTTGTTTCGCGATGCATCACCTGTAACGAGGAATGCCGTAGCTCCCTTCTGCATTGTGGGAATGGTAGTCATAGTTTTAGCCTGCGTGTCGTACCATGCGGGAATTGATGTTTCCTTTCCACCCTCGGATTTGACAATATGGCTCAGATACTGATTGAACGTATGTATACCACCATCCTTGCGACTGCCGGGATTAGCATAATAGTTAGCCAAGGCTCGCTCGTATGCCGAGCGACGCGAATTTTTTCTATCAGGGCATCCTCTAAGCTGCCTTTCGTTTTATAGCCGTCCTTCAGGATATTGGCAACAGGTTCTGTCATAAGCACTACGCGGTTGGTAAACTGCTTGCCGCTGCCCAAGGCAAACTGGCAGCGCTCGGCAATATCCCATGCCATAAGTTGCATCACCTTCTCTGCATCAGTGGTGGAGGGCGCCATGTTGTTGCCCCACATCAGAGCCGATGTGAGCGTAACGGTATTGTCATTTATGTCGTAACCCTGCTGTTCATTCCAAGTTTGCCAACCTATGCGATTGCAGGCTGTTTCATCTTCCACCAGGCACCAAGGCTGTAAGTAGCCGAATGTACCCATGCGGTTCTGTCCTACGTAGTATCCTGCTAGGTTCTGAAGGGCCAACGACAGGAATCTGCTGAGTGCGGTATTGGCCTCGTCATTGATTTCACCCTGCCCGCTACTGATACCCAATTGTCGTGCCACAGGACCGTTTAGCCACAAATAGGGTGTCCAGGCATGAGTACTGCCCAGCGTCCGGCGAAAGTCACCACCAGCCATCGCTTGTGTCATGGCAATGAGAATTGGCATGTACTCCGGCTTACAGCCTGCCATGCAGGCGTTGACTGCCACATGCCATGTTGTAGTGTTGCGGAAGGCTTGTGGCAGCACGGCGATGGTCTCGTTCCAGGTATGGTCGGTATATTCCAGATAGGTCAGCACTTTCTCGTATGTAGGTGGATAAAAGGGCGCTCCGTCGCTCCATCCCATACTGGTGAAATAGGCATATATTTCGTCCAACGTACCATGATACACATCATCGGTAATACCTCGCACGGTCTCCGATGTTGCATGTTCTTCTTGTGTGATTGGCTTTGTGAGAGCCTCCACTATCTGTGGCCATGTCACCTCGCGGGTGTTCTGAATAAGCTGTTCCTCTGTGTGCGATGCAAAAGCTCCCGGATATACTGCTACACGAAGTACGGGTACACCATTGTTACGGGCTGTATAGCGTGCCTCCTCATCGAAGCCCGGTGCAGTTACAATGACTGATGGAATCCCCAACCGCTCTGCCACTATGCATGAACCTGTCTCCTTAGGTGTGCAGATGCCGCATCCGCCATTGCCGGCAATGACTGCATCCACCTTCAGGTCGATAAGGCGCTGTCGGAACTGCTCAGTTGAATGCCGTGTGATGCCAGGTGCAGGATAAGGCCCGGCAATGGGCAATTCGTTGTACATGATAACCTTGGCCGTAGGATAGTGCTCCTTGATGAGCCGTCGCAGTTCAGGGTGTGTGATGTTATTCATAAAGTCCTCGCCCACGATGGCAATGGTCTTACCGTTGAGGCTTGTCAGACGGGGTGCCATCTCAATGGGATCTACGGTAGAGAAACCCACAGGACTGACCACATTATACTTTACTGCACCTGTTGCTCCCGGTGCGCAGGATTCATCACACTGTAACCTGTTGCCTTGTGCCTGCATACATAAGTGGAAAAAGGAAAAAACTATTGCTGAGATGAGTTTCGTGACAGTTAGTTTCATCATTTTAGAGTCCGTTGTTTTTACTATTCATTTTATTAGACTCAGGAAAATTAAAAAGGTTTGTAATTTCTGTCAGATAGTTCAATAAAATTGTTATCTTTGTGACGTGGATAGAATCACATTATCAATATAATAATAACTGCAATATGGAAATAAAAGCAGTAAAATTCAGACGTGACGGGTTTCATACCCAGCCCTTCGTCTTCGGTGGCGAGGAAGGTCCTGACAAATTCGATAAGAACATCCGCTATCGCGGCTGCCTGCAGAACTACCTCATCGACACTGGTTCCGAGGTAATATTGGTAGATACAGGAATCCCTGCAGGTTTCCCTGAGGAAGTACCCGACGAGAATTCATTGATCTTCACTGGAAAGGATATCTGCACCTACATGGAGGCATTCGCTGCTCTTGGCTACAAGCCAGAGCAGGTGACAAAGATCCTTGTTACCCATAAACATGCCGACCATACAGGCGAACTGCGCTCGTTCCCCAATGCAAAGATTTATGTGAACAAGGACGAGATGGATGCTGCCGAGTTGCAGGGTCTCACCAACCTTGTGCCGGTCAGCTATACCGACGGCCCTTACTACAATTTCCCCGAAAGTCAGAAGATGGCCGACGGCGTTTTCCTGATCAAGGCAAAGGGTCACACCAATGGCAACAGCATCATCGTGGTGGAGAACGAAGGTCTGTTCTACATGATACACGGTGATATAACCTACGTCGACGAGGCACTGTACGAGAATAAATTGTCGGTGGTTTACGATGACCTGCCTGCAGCACGTGAGACTTTGGACCGAGTGCGTGAATTTGTCCGTAACAACCCCACGGTTTATTGCAGTACCCACACTCCCCAGGGCTACGAGAATCTGGAGGCTAGGCGCGTGATGGATCTCGACAATCCAGTTCCTACTGTTCTTGCTGAGGTCGATTTCTCCCAGATGGAAGCCAGCGGCAAGTACGTTTGCTCCGTTTGCGGCTACGTCTATGACCCCACCGAGCACGATGGTGTGGCCTTCGAAGACCTGCCCGACGACTGGCGCTGTCCACGTTGCAAGCAGCCCAAGGAGAAATTCAACAAGGCATAATGACATTTCATAGGTTGGCACTTTCCGACCGCCAGGTAATGCAGGCAGTTACGCTTCACTCCGGGAGGCGTAACTGCAACTACACCTTTGCCAACCTCGTGGGATGGAAGTTTCTGTTCGGCACCGAGGTGTGCGTGCTTGAGAATGCCGTCGTGCTGCGCTATACCTTTGATGGCCGGCAGGCGTATATGGTATGTACGGCAGAAGGGTTGTCGCAGGAACTTGTCGAAGACTTGCTTCATGACAGCAATGGGGACTTGACATTGATCGGACTTGAAGACTCGCAGGTTGCACAATTATCAATGCCTGATACCTGCTTCTCCATTTCCGCCGAGCCCCTTCGTAACCAGTACGACTACATCTATCGTCGCACAGATCTCGCAACGCTACATGGCAGGCATCTGGACGCCAAGCGCAATCATATCAATCGTTTCCATGCGGAGCATCCCGATTTTCAATACCGTCCCCTTACGCCCGGATTGTTTGACGAATGTCGCCGCCTGACGGAAATATGGCAGGAAGAGAAGAACCAAAGCGGAAACGGGAACAAGAATGAAACTATCGATGCCGAGCATCGGGTGATGGAGAACATATTCTCCAATTGGGACGTTCTCGGCATGACAGGCGGAAGCATCATGGTAGACGGCCGTATGGTGGCTTTCACATACGGCTCCGCTGTTACGACCGACACCTTCGACGTCTGTGTAGAGAAAGCCGATCGTCATATCAACGGTTCCTTTGCCATTATCAACCAGCAATTTGCCGAGCATCTTCCCGGGCAATATGTCTATATCAACCGCGAGGAGGATATGGGAATCCTGGGTCTTCGCAAGGCAAAACTGTCGTATCACCCCGAAATACTTTTGACCTACAATGTCGTACACATTACACAGAATGACCGGGGATGATGCGTCGCTCACCGTCGACTGGATGGTGAGGCAATACGGATTTGAGCGTACCGACGTGGAGTCGTGGGCGCAAGACCTGCATTTCAACTGGCCCTTGAGCGTCAAGGCCTTGGATGGAAGCGGCAATGTAATAGGGCTGCTCAATATGAGTGATTACCGGATTCAGGAAGAAACGCCGCAGATTCAGGAAGACAAGCCGGAGCTGATAAGAAGCCTGAATGCCCAGCGTTATACCGCTGTCTTTTCGTTCATTGTAGCTGAAGCGTATCGCGGTACACGGTTGAACTACGACATGCTGATGTCCATCATGCCCGAGCTGAAAGCCAACTACGATTTCATTTTTATTCCTGTGCTGCACCGCCTCAAAACACATCTATACTGGCAACGCTGGGGCGCAAGGGAGTTTTACCGCGACGCGGATTGTGTTTGCTACAAGTTGGATGTTAAATAAATTTACCCTAAAAAGAAAATATGGTAACGACACATGATTATTTTTTCATTTCGCTGAAACTGTTAGGCTCGCTTGGCCTGTTGATATTCGGCATGAAGATGATGAGTGAGGCCTTGCAAAAGATGGCAGGCCCGCAGTTGCGCCACGTGCTGGCAAGGATGACCACGAACCGACTGACGGGAATGCTGACGGGTACGATGGTGACATGCGCCGTACAGTCATCTTCTGCCACAACGGTGATGACCGTTTCGTTCGTCTCGGCAGGGCTGCTGACACTGGCACAGGCCATTTCGGTCATCATGGGTGCGAACATAGGCACCACGCTGACGGCATGGATCATGTCGCTGGGATACAATGTTGACCTGACTAATGTCGTGTTCCCCGCGTTCTTTTTCGGCGTACTGCTCATCTACCGCAAGCGCCACCGCTACGTGGGCGATTTCCTCTTCGGCATTGCCTTTATGTTCCTTGCGTTGGTAATGCTAAGCTCGGCAGGTAAGGCGATGGACTTGGCACACAATGAAACCGTGGTGAATTTCTTCGCCTCGTTCGACACTGGAAGCCACCTGACAATACTGGTGTTCCTCGCCATAGGAACGCTCATTACCGGCGTCGTGCAGTCGTCGGCTGCGGTCATGGCCATCACCATTCTGCTCTGCTCCACAGGCGTACTGCCTATCTACCTCGGCATCGCGCTGGTAATGGGCGAGAACATAGGCACTACGGCGACAGCCAACCTCGCAGCACTTGGTGCAGGCACTCAGGCTCGTCGTGCAGCATTGGCCCATTTGTTATTCAACGTATTCGGAGTCATTTGGGTGCTCTGCGTGTTCTATCCCTTTGTCAATATGGTGTGTTCGCTCGTGGGCTATAACCCTGCTGCAACAGACCAGACCGCGCTGCTGCCCGTAGTGCTGGCCATGTTCCACACATGCTTCAATGTCACCAACACCGCATTGCTCATCGGCTTCATCCCGCAGATGGAACGCATCGTTTGCTGGCTGTTGCCCGAGAAGGAACAGGCTGGTCATCAGGAACTGTACTTGCAATACATACAGGCCAACCTTGTGCAGACCCCCGAAATAGCTGTGCTCCAGGCACAGAAGGAGACTGCCCATTTCGCCGAGCGCATGCAGCAGATGTTCGCTCTGGTGAGAAACCTTTCCAAGGAGGACGACGAGGAGCAGTTCGACAGCATCTTCCAGCAGATAAAGCAACAGGAAGACCACGCCGACCAGACAGAAATGGCTATTGCCCGCTACTTGGAACAAGTAGGTGAAGGCCATCTGAGCGACGATACGAAGCATAAGATCCGTCAGATGATGCGCGAGGTAGGTGAGCTGGAGTCAATCGGAGATGCCTGCTACAAGATGGCACGCACCATCAGGCGCAAACAGGAATCAGGCAAGCATCTCACCACCCATCTGCAACAGCAGTTAGAAGCCATGATGACACTCTGTGACGAAGCTCTCACCCAGATGAACATCATCATGAAAGGTCATCGCAACGAGCACGACATCCGCGACACCTACCGGATAGAGCATGACATCAACCAAATGCGCGACCTCCTGAAAGCCGAGAACATCCACGCCGTTAATGATCATGAGTACGACTACGCCTTTGGCACCATCTTTGCCGACCTCGTCGGCGAGTGCGAGAAGCTGGGCGATTACGTCGTCAATGTCGTACAGGCGAGATTCGGAATATAGAAGCATCTTTTTCTCCCGACGGATAATTTGTTCCGCCGGGATTTTTTTGCCTTATATTTTCTAAAAGGCAGAAAATCAGCCTGATATGGAGAATACTAAACCTCGCACTGTCTCAGTGTCTCAAATCTCAGTTTCAAAAAATTCCCCTCCGCTAACGCTCGCCAAGATAACGCTCGCCAAGACGACCATGAAGCTCTTGACCGATGTTGCCCCTGCGGGACGGTCCCAGAGCTTCGGGAGTATTAAGAGGGTCGACGAAGTCAACCGCTAACCCCTCACCGCTAACCACTTGATGCGTAGTACTCGCTACGCTCGTCTTCGGGTCAGCGATGCTACGCATCATCGGCCGTGCTCAACGCAGGGCACTGCGTCATCGTCATTCGGCACGTACTTTTACCTACGGGATGAAAGTAGACATTCAGTCATTGCTGCTGGAGCACCTCATTCTCGCCCAAAAGGGGAAACGCCGTAACTCTAAGATTTATACTGCGGAACGGTGGGTAGGAACTGGACATTGTCACCGTCTATCCTGCAGCAGAAGTGTTGCATGCCGTTGCTGAGTATGAGCATGGGGACGTGCATTGCCTGGTTGTAGTGGATTATCTGGTCGCAGGTTGACTGGCTGATGGGGACGTCGGGGGCCTTGAACTCCATTATTATCATGGGTTGCCCCTGCGGGTCGTAGAAAACGGCGTCGCAGCGTCTTTTCTGTCCCTGGACCTGCAGGCTTACCTCGTGTGCCATGCGCCCCTGCGGGTATCCCAGATCGCGAATCATCCACAGGGTGAAATGCTGGCGTACCCATTCCTCGGGGGTAAGGCGTATCCAACGCACGCGCAGATAATCCCATAGGTATAGCCGGCCTTGGCGTTTCTCCAGACGTATGTCGGCTGCAGGCAGGTTCAGATTCATTTTCTTTCAGATTTTCTTCTTGCTTTGCAAATTAATTTCTTATCTTTGCAATACAAAGCACAAAGATAGGAAATAAGTATGAAATCGAAGCAAGAAATAGTTGAAAATTGGTTGCCGAGGTACACCAATCATCCGCTGGAGGATTTTGGCGAGTATATCCTGCTGACAAACTTCAACAACTATGTGGACATTTTCTGCGAGCAGTTCTCCCTGCCTGTTCCTCCGTACACGGCCAATATGCGTATGGCAACGGCGGACAACATAACGATCATCAATTTTGGCATGGGCAGTCCCAATGCCGCGATTGTCATGGATTTGCTGTCTGCAATACAGCCCAAGGCGTGTCTTTTCCTGGGCAAGTGCGGAGGCCTGAGCCACAAGACGGACAAGGGTGCCCTGATACTGCCTATCGCGGGTATTCGCGGCGAGGGTACTAGTAATGACTATTTCCCGCAAGAAGTTCCTGCATTGCCTGCCTTCATGTTGCAGCGTGCCGTATCCAGTACCATACGTGACATGGGGCTGGATTATTGGACGGGAACGGTCTACACGACCAATCGCCGCGTATGGGAGCATGACGACAAGTTCAAGGAGTATCTGCGTACTACGCGTGCAATGGCGGTCGATATGGAGACGGCAACATTGTTTACCTGCGGATTCGCCAACCATATTCCTACGGGAGCCCTGCTCCTGGTCAGCGACAACCCTATGACGCCCGACGGTGTGAAGACAGCGGAGAGCGACTGGGTGGTTACAAAGAACTATGTCAGGATTCATGTGCAGATAGGCATAGAGGCGCTGGAAATGATCAAGAACGATAAGAAGACTGTACGTCACCTGAAATTCGATTACTAATGGCAGCAAAAGCAGGAATAACCTTCGATACGGTTGCCCATGACGTGAAGGCTGGCAAGATCTCGCCGCTTTATTGTCTGATGGGTGATGAGCCTTTCTATATCGACAGGCTCGAGTCAATCATTACGCAGAAGGTTATGCCGGAGAGCAACCGGGATTTTGATATGGAGCTTCTGTATGGAAGCGACGTGGATGGAATGCGTGTTGCGGACAGTTGCCGTCAGTTCCCAATGCTTGGCGAAAAGCGTCTGGTTGTAGTGCGCGAAGCGCAGCAGATGCGTGCCGGTCAAGATGCCCTGGCTGCGTATTGCCAGAATCCTATGGATACGACGGTGCTGGTCCTCTGTCACAAGAGCGGCAAGATGGACACGCGCAAGGCACTGGGCAAGGCTATATCTGCCAATGGTGTCATTTTCGAGAGCAAACGTGTTTACGACAGTGCCCTGCCTTCGTTCATAAAAGGCTATCTGAAGGACAAGGGCAAGGAAATTGACGAGAAAGCCGTACAGATGCTGGTCGAGCACGTGGGTGCAGATCTTACGCGTATGTCCAGCGAACTGGACAAGCTGACGATAGCAATCCCGGAGGAGAGTAGGGTAACATCTGCCATTGTCGAGGACCAAACTGGCATGAGTAAGGATTTCAATAATTACGAACTTCTGGGCGCGCTTGCGGAAAAATCAAAATCTCAGGCGGCACAAATAGTAAAATATTACAACAATAATCCGCGCTCGTTTGCATTGCCGGCAACCCTGTCCTTGATGTTTGCTTTCTATGCGGACTTGATGCAGGCGTATTACAGCCCTGATAAATCGGAAAATGGTATCGCCGAGTGGTTGGGAATGCCCAATTGGAAGGTCAGGAGGGAAATTATGCCTGCCATGAGAAACTATTCGGGACGTCGCGTGATGAACATCCTTTCGATGATTCGTGAGACGGATGCAAAAGGAAAAGGGGTAGGGGGATGCAGAACAGCACCCGGAGAGCTGCTTCTGGAACTTGTTTTTGCCATTTTGGAGTAATTTCTATAGCAAAAATATATCGAATATGGGGCACAAAAGCCCCATTTTTTGTCTAGATTGAATTGTCGGAATATTACGGATTTTTCATGTAACTTACTGATAAATTAGTGACTTAGGTCGGATGGGTGGTGCCTGAGAATCGCGTAAAATCGTTCGGATAACCATCGGTAGGGCAGGACGCAATTCTCGCAATTCTCGCGATTTTTCGCCTTGTGGAAATTCGACATTAACATTCGTTTACATTCACCTTTTTCAATGGTATTTACAAAAGAGCAATACGACTCTATAGAAATGTAAACGTGAATAAGTGATACGAACCGCCTTTCGAGTTCTTAAATGCAAACAAAATTGCAAATGCAAATGTAAATATGCGCATCTGCATAACGCGAAGATAAATTATGCGCATAATCCGATATAGGCATAAGTGGCTGATTGTCAGTAGATAATGTTGCGTTTGTGAATGATACTCAGGCTTATTATGTAAATATAATCGTGTACAGATGCCAAAAGCCCGTAAAACGCCCGTATTTGTTTGCGTTCTCGGGCATAATGCCCTAAAAGCCAGTATTTAAGTATTAAACTAAGAATAAAATACTTGAATATGTAAATTCCCGGTATTGTTCCTTTATTGTAAATTCGCCTTGATAAACGCAAATTACGTATATACAAAATAAAATATTGATTCGCGAATATGAAACATGAAGTGTCGATGTGACTTTTCGTTTTGAAAGTTTGGAGAATTAAATCCTAATTCGTACC
>OMQX01000031.1 GCA_900313335.1 uncultured Prevotellaceae bacterium | reverse complement strand
CGTAATCCTGATAAGGATAACACCATCAGTAATAAGGCTGTCTATGAAACTTGTTCACAAGCAGAATTATTACTGATGGTGTTGAATGCTACGTTAGGAGCATAATGCTCAGAAAGGTGGTTTTGTTAGGTTTTGGTCAACTACATTATAATTAGTGGGTAACTTCAAAGTCCAGGCAGGTGCGCTGTGATGTATATGGGCGGACGTAGGTGTCTGCTACATGGACGTGTGCGGGGTGTGTAGCATATGCTTTGAGTGCAGCTGGGCTTTCCAGGGTACTGTCCAGCATGAGGTCGCAGTTGCTGCTTTCCAGTCGGTTGTCTATGTTGACGGTTATGTCCACCAAGCCGGGAACCTGTCCCTTGAGGGCTTCCAGCTCGCGCTTGATATCTGCCTTGATCTTGGTTTTCTCGTTGTCGGAGAGTTCGGGACGCAGGCTCTGCCTTGTCAATACTGTCTATCTTGCCTACATCCATCAGTTTCAAATCAGGCTGTACATAGCCGTAAATAGGGCATCTGCTGCATATAGACAGGTAGAATTCGATAATGCTGAATTTCTGCGGCCACTTGTCCATCATGTCAAGCAGACCTGTGCTCATCTCGTGTATTCCGGAAAAGGCATACAGGAAGTAAGGACCTGAGCCGAACGGACGGAAGAAGGGTGAGATAATCCTGTTTGCGCTGTCGACGGGTGCGGTGTATGTGGGGTCGAATGCCTCGCGGACGGCGGGGAAAGGTGTCTTGACTTCGCCTGTCTTGACATTAGTCCATCCTACCAGACGCATGTTTTCGTCGAATATCAGATAGCGTTCTGTCTCCCGTTCGCTGACTACGAGCCTTGCGCCATTGCGCTCTACTTTACTCTCGGTAGAATTTCTCATCTGCTGCAAATCGATATTGCTGAGGATGTCCACATTGTGAATCAGGAACTGTCGCTGGGGGTTGTTTTCCTTGAGCAGGGGTGCTGCGTGTGCAATTCCGCCGCCTGTCTCCAAGAGCTGTTCGCGTTCGTTGGAACATGTTATGCGTATATCAGCATGCTGTTTCTGATAATCCATTAGCCAGTTTTCCAGCATATCGGCAAAGTGGTGTATGTTTACAACAAAATCATCATAGCCTGCTGCTGTGAGTTTCTCTATGACGTGCTGTATCAGCGGTTTTCCTGCAACTGGAACAAGCGCCTTTGGCATGCTGTCTGTCAGTGGCTTTAGTCTTGTGCCGAGCCCTGCGGCAAATATCATTGCTTTCATATTGTGTGGGATTTATTCCAATGTCTGGTTAATGTTCTGTTCGCGGTGATTGATGATTACCTTTATGCCGTATTTGCTGTGCAGATGTTCGGCAAGGTGCTGGGCACAGTAAACGCTGCGATGCTGGCCGCCCGTACACCCAAAGCAAAACATCAGGTCTGTAAAACCACGCTTCATGTAACGCTCAACATGCGCATCAGCCAGTTTGTAAACACTTTCCAGGAATGTCAGAATCTCTCCGTCATCTTCCAAAAAACGTATGACAGCAGGATTTAATCCGTTTATCCCTTTATATGGCTCGTAACGTCCCGGGTTATGTGTAGAGCGGCAGTCAAAGACATAGCCGCCGCCGTTACCGCTGGTATCCTGGGGAATGCCCTTCTTGTATGAGAAACTGAATACCCGCACTACCAGGGATCCACGCCCGTCATATTTTGAGACACTTGCTGTCAGAGAAGTTGCCGGTTTTTCCTTACACTTGGCTATCATACTGGTCAGAACCTGCCTGAGGTATGGATACGGACATGCATCAAGATTCTGCAGCAGGATGTCAAGATTATCTATTGCCGGTGCGATGCTGTCCAGGAAATGTTTCTTCCGTTCGAAATATCCGCGGAATCCGTATGCCCCCAGAACCTGTAACAGACGGAACAGTACCCAACGTGGAAGACTGTTGCGGAAAGCATCCTCGTTTATATCTACATACCTCTTCAGAGAACATATATAGACGCTTATCAATTCCTTTCGCAGTTCGTCTGGATACAATGCACTTGCCTGCCACAGGAACGAAACCAGATCATATTGTACGGGACCGAGCCGACCTCCCTGAAAATCAATGAAGGTAGGATTGTCCTCTGCATCCAGCATGACATTACGCGCCTGAAAGTCCCGATACATAAAACCGCGGACACTCTCACCAGACAAGTCATCTGCCATCTTGCGAAAACATTCCTCAAGCTTCATCTCATGAAATTCCACTCCAGTAGCCTTAAGGAAACAATACTTGAAATAATTCAGGTCAAACATCACGTTTGTCCTGTCCATTTCACGCTGTGGATAGCACTGATCAAAATCCAGTCCCTCCATGCCATCTATCTGTATGTCGGGCAAACGGCATATTGTCCGTCTCAGCAGTTCAATATCTACAGTACCATATTTACCGCCGGCCTTGCGCCCACATTCCAATGCCTGGAAAAGCGACCTGTTTCCCAAATCTGTCTGCAGGTATCTGAATCCATCCTCACTCACAGCCAGTACACGTGGCATAGGCAAGCCGCGTTCCTCGAAATGATGTGCCAGATAGCAGAAGGTCCTGTTCTCATCCAGATTGTTACCAACGGCACCGATCATCGTACTGCCGTCCCGAGCCGTTATCCTGTAATACTGACGATTACTGCCACCTCCGGGTATCTGCACGATATCGGCAGCATCCTCATGCGAGTAGTCCCTATACAATTTCCTTAGCAGTTCCATTTAGCACAATACTGTTAATGCTGAATATTATTAATCTTGTTACGTACAGCAATTATATTTATCAGCGATACAACGCCGAACAATGCACATCCCAGTATAATCGTAGGCATGACCTTACCCTCCTGCATATCAGGAAACATTGCCCACAGCATACGCATATACCATCCTCTCAGAGCAAACAAGATACACAGTGCAATCAGCAATACCGCAGCATTCATGAATACCGTCAGAAGTTGATAAGGTAGGGACACACGTGCTGTAGTATAACCAAGCAGCAATAGGTTCTGCAGTTTCATTGTATTTTTCTGCACCAGCAGATATATGCTCAGCATCAGGATATAGAAGCTCAGTATGGAAATCAGCAGGCCGACACTCATGATCACGGCGCTGACAATCTTCAGGAAATAAGTCATACGCGAAGCATCCAGCTTATCCTCCTCTATTTCATAGCCGTGCTCCTTCATATACGTCGTTATCGCACTGTCCGTAGGATTGGCTACCGACATGATCAGCCTTGTCGGACTTGTATCAGCATCAGGTGCAAAACGCCCGTTGCTCCATAGCATAAAATCCATCGGAACCAGAATGGTATTCAGCCTCGAACTGAAGCCTATCACCCTACCCTTCATCCGTTCCTCCATACCATGACCTCGCAGTACTACAGTCATTCCTATCTGCGAAACCACACCCTCATTCATCTTAGGCAGCGAATGGCTCTGAGCAAATCCAAAGTTATATATTGCCAGATAGGTACGGGGCAGTATGATCGGAATCTCCTCCTGACCCTCACTCCATTTCCATTCACTCCTGTCCGTATCCACAAACTCATCCGGAACAGCCTCGAAGAACATCTCGGTACCAAACTGCTCCACGTTGCCAATACCTACGTAGCACGCAACTTTGTACTGACTTGCTACGAACCCAGCAACATTATTTACAAAAGACTGTTTCCTGACATCTTCAATCTCACCGGATGTGAAAGAACTTGTCTCTCCGCCTGTCAGCCCGCCCATCATGCTGATACGCTTTGACGCTATCAGGTAATCATCATGGATGAAACTGTCCTCGGACGTAAAAACAGGTCCCAGATCCTGATAGAACTGCATTGCAAGCAGGACAATCAGCATTCCCATCAGGTTGGCTACAAAGAACCCTGCAAGCTGCAATACACTTATATGCTGGCGCAAAAGCTTCCAAATCAATCCCATACCTACAACTTTATGATACCATCATATTTCAGGTTACTCATATGCTTTCCAATACTCGTGACAATCACGCCGGCACCTTGTTCCATAGCCTCCTCATGCATTATGTCAGCCATAATGCGCGAGTTTTCCTCGTCCAGATGCGATATCGGCTCATCCACAACGATAAAGTCGAAAGGCTGAACCAAAGCCCTTATCATTGCAACGCGCTGCTGTTGGCCATAGCTCATCAGCCCCAGGCGGCTATCTACCTTGTCCCCGATGCCAAGACGCTCGAACCATTCCATGATGTCTGCATCCGACTTGTGCTTCGTCAGCTGGTTCTTGATGGCAATATTCTCCCAAGCCGTCAGTTCCGGGAATAGTCGCAGCTCCTGGAACAAAAGCGAAATATTCCGCTGTCGTATATGAGACCACCTGGCATCGCCGAAAGACCTTATATCCTCGTCGTCAAACAGAATACGGCCGCTATAGTCATGCCTATATCCGATAATATAGCTGCACATCGTACTCTTGCCAGTACCGCTTGCAGCCTCTACCAGATAAGTCCTGCCTTTCTCGAAGGTCACATTCTGCCTCCATACATCGCTCACCAGGTTTCCGTTACCGGCAAACACGGCAGGCACAACATTCTCCAGAGCTATTCTATCCATTTGCCAAATATATCGTTCAGGCCCGAGTTCAGGTTCCACTCAAGCCAAGCCCCCTCGTCATCCATGCGGAAACACACACTGCCTATTTCACACAAGGAACTGTACACCTTGTTCGAATAGCCCAATGCTGCCAGCAGAGGTGCCATGACATTCCACAACGACTCCGTTTCAACCCTCAAATAAAATTTGCTGCCCCTTATCTCGCTATACACACTTTGCAGGATAATATTGGGATTGAATTCTGTAGAGCTTGGAATTAACCGAGTAGAGTTTGTTGCATACAACGTATTCTCGTCAGCCAATCCTATATGAGCCTTTATTACATCCTTGTTCCATTCACCCTCATTCTCCATGAATTTCCCGTTCGTTACATGCGCAAGCATCAGATACGAGAATTTATGCAGGCCCAGTTCCGGAATACTTACACACATATCGCCATCTATGGCACTGAGCATCCTGTCAGCATCGATATTCATGCTAAGGCCCATCATTGCTGCCCGTGTCAACCCGTTCTTGCGCAGGAAATATAGCAGTTCCTCACCTTTCACGCCCATACCGAACCATACCACAGGCTTTGCATTTGACATGCTCAGCATGGATGCATCCATAGGCTTCAGGCACTCAAGCAGCTCCTCCAGATGATTATTCACCAGCGACGAACCTGTCACAACATGCGAATGAAGGCATATCTGCTTCTCCCTCACCGTTCCGTCCATGGCAATCTGTACCCTTGTCATATCAAATCCGTCAGGCAAGTTTGGAACAATCACATTACGTATACGCTCCGGCAATGCCTCCATCGTAATACGCACAGCCAGCGGTGAAATGTTCCCCTCAATGCTGTCAAGCAAGGCACAACCCTCCGACTCCTTGTCCATCAACGATATCATTTCATCCTGCAGGACCTCGTCCTTCAGCGAAGCCATAGGCCCCATCAACAATACACGTTTGGTATCATGGCAGACAACAAAGCTGCCCATCATGCCAAAGGTTAAGCCACGGCGTGTACGCCTGTCACTAAGACAGTCATCCAGGTCGTCGTCATTCGACACCATGGCAGCAAAACCCACATTCCCCGCCTTGGTCATAAAACCATACACCTTGTTCGCAAAGTCGATGCCCGTACGGTTGTCAATACCCTTCAGCTTGCTCTCGTCAATGTCAGCCTCCTTTACCAACCTGCGGACATCCAGTACCGCAACACCCGTAGCATCGTCAGGCACCATCGAGCGTGCATCACCGTCACGGAAAAATATACAATACAAGACAACGTTGGCCATTAGGACCGTAACTATTGCCATCGAAATTACAACCTTCCTGTTCATTGCTAATTATATAGAATACATCAACATATCTCCGTCAAATCCGGTTCCTGATCTGCATCATGTGCACGGCAACCAGTCCTGCCGTCTCCGTACGCAGGCGGCTCCTGCCAAGGCTGACGGCCCTGAAACCGTGCTCCTCTGCAAATCTCACCTCATCCATGCTGAAATCACCCTCAGGACCGATCATTACCACAGCATTCCCTCCGGGCTCAAGTACGTCCATCAGAAACGGCTTATCCTCACCCTCGTCATAGCAATGGCAGATAAACAGGTCATACCTTGTATCTGTATCAGCCATTGACTTATCGAACTGTTCCTTTACAAAATCCCTGAACGGAGTCATTTCATTAACGGCAGGCATCCATGCCTTGTGCGACTGTTTTACGGCCGATACCACTATCCTCCCGATACGGTCGGTCTTAATCACCTTGCGTTCGCTGTAACGCGTATCCAGGAAACTAAGTTCGTCCCAACCAATCTCAGTTGCCTTCTCCGCAAGCCATTCCATGCGGTCATTCAGCTTTGTAGGAGCAATAGCCAGATGTATATTCCCCATCCATGCACGCTCCTGAGGCATGTGCTCCACTATGCGGTACATACAATGATGATTGTCCGCCGTAGTAATCTCTGCACGGCAGAACATCCCATGTCCGTCCATCACAAAGATTTCGTCACCAACCTTCTGACGCAGGACACGAACTGCATGCGCAGCCTCCTCCTTCGGCAGGACGCCTTTCAGTTCAGGGTCATAGAAAAACCTTATTTCCTTCATTTCACCTTCTCTTCACGGAAGATAACCGTAAACAGTATCAAAACTATCAGTGCGTATGCCGAGAATATAAACCAGCATGTCCTCCACATAGGCAGGTTTGCGGTAGCATCCGCTTCGAAGTCTACGAAATGGTTTACAATTGCCTGAGCCGACAGAGTTCCGATCGTAGCCCCCAATCCGTTCGTCATCATCATAAACAATCCCTGAGCCGAACTGCGTATGTCAACATCCGTATTCTGGTCAACATACAATGCACCGCTTACATTAAAGAAATCAAATGCCACGCCATAGACCAGACAGCTGAGTATAAACATCCATACTCCGGGACCTGTATCACCAAGACCGAAGAATCCGAAACGCAGCACCCACGCAAGAATGGCAATCATCATGACCTTCTTGATACCGAATTTCTTCAGGAAGAACGGAATCAGCAGAATACAGCAAGTCTCACTGATTTGGGAGATGGAAATCAATATATTTGCATGCATTGCCCCGAAAGTATGGGCAAACTCACTGATACCCTTGAACGACGTGATAAAAGGGTTGGCATATCCATTAGTAATCTGCAGGCTCACACCCAACAGCATACTGAATATGAAGAATACCGCCATACGATACTCCCTGAACAGCTTGAACGAATCAAGTCCCAAAGCATGTACCAGCGAATTGCTTCCCTCGTTCTTCCCTGCATTATCCTTAACAGGACATGCAGGCAGCGTCATACTGTAGGCAGCAAGTACAATACTCAGGACACCGCTCCATATAAACTGACCGGAGTTAACCTGTAAGCCCCTGACCAGCAAGCCGTACAGGAACTGATTTCTGCCGGCCCAACCGCTAAAGAAGCCATGCAAGCCAATCTCTATCGAAGACGAATCAAACAGCTGGAAATCAATCCCCATGTTATGAAGCCAGTTAAGACTGAATATTGAAACAAACATGGACAGCAACCCTGCAAAACCGGCATCCACGATCCACATGCTTATAATAAAGCCTATTGTTCCGAATATACGGATTGGAGGGAAAGCCTTGACCGTATCCAGCTTTTCCATAGTCAGTGCATTGAAGGCAACGGAGTTGCTCAATGCCAGGGTTGGCATATAGAACGCAACGCTCAATGTGTACAGAGTAAACAGCGGTGCCACATCAAAACCGCGCTGCAAACCATACCAGCCGGCTGCAATCATGAATGCTCCAGCAAGTAGATGACACAGGCTCAACAATTTCTGCGCCTGCATCCATCTGTCAGCAACTATACCCATCAGCGCGGGCATAAATATACTCACTATACCCTGAATGCTGTAAAACCAGCCGATAATGCTGCCGTGACCGGCAAATCCCAAAAAGTTACCCATTGATGTCAAATAAGCTCCCCAGACGGCAAACTCCAGGAAGTTCATCAATGTCAGACGTAGTTTGATATTCATATCCCTATTTTTTTAGTTTCTATTCGACATACAGGACCAAGCCTTTCAGGTATTCACCCTCGGGATGATAGATATTGATCGGATGATCCGCCGGCTGATGCAGCTGGTGCAGGATACGCACATTGCGCCTTGCCTGTGCCGCAGCCGTAAAAATAGCTGTGCGGAACTGATCCTTGTTCACCGCCTGTGAGCAGGAGAATGTAAACAGTATGCTGCCCTTGGGCATCTTCTCCATTGCACGCGCATTCAGCCTCGTGTATCCGCGCAAAGCCTGTTTCAGCGCATCACGGTGCTTTGCAAATGCTGGAGGATCAAGTATCACCAAATCATATTTGCCATCCATTTCCTCTATAAAGCGGAAAGCATCCTCGGCAAAAGCCTCATGCCTACTGTCCCCAGGGAAATTCAACTCTATATTGGCACGCACCAGGTCTACAGCCTTCGCACTGCTGTCCACACTGTGCACCAGCTCCGCTCCCCCACGCATCGCATACACACTGAATCCGCCCGTATAGCAGAACATGTTCAGTACTTTACGACCCTTCGCGTAAGACTCCAACAACGCACGGTTATCACGCTGATCTACAAAGAATCCCGTCTTCTGGCCCTTGAGCCAGTCAATATGGAACTCTAGCCCGTTCTCCACAGCCACGTTGTTATCAGTACTGCCATGAATAAAGCCGTTCTCCTGACCAAGCTCCGCCTTATACGGCAATGTCGTCTCGCTCTTGTAGTATATGGCCTTCAGCTCATCACCCATAACCCTCTTCAGCGCCTCGGCAACCAGCATACGGTCCTCGTGCATGCCCACACTGTGAGCCTGCATCACGGCCGTACTGCCATACATGTCGATAATCAGACCCGGCAGGAAATCACCCTCGCCGTGCACCAGGCGGTACATGTCATTGCGGTTTTCCCTATTATCATTCGCGCCGGTCCTTACCACACCTATCTTTTTCCTTACGTCCAGGGCAACAGCCAGGCGTCCCGCATAGAAGCCGGCATCAATCACCTCGTCCTCAAAGCTCAGGACACGCAGGGCGATGCTGCCTATCTGCCAGTGGCCGACAGCCACAAAGCGTCCCTCGTCATCCAGGACACGCAACTTGTCACCCTCCCGGGCATCACCTTCTATATGATGCACCGCACCCGAGAAAACCCACGGATGCCTGCGTCCCAGGCTATCAGCCTTGCCCTTCTTCAGGAACAGGTTCCGGTATAATTTCGCACACATATCCTTCTTTCCTTATTCTATTCAACTCATTATAGATCCTCACACATGCCCATGCATCCGTTGCAGCATACCTCTTCTGCCTCTCGCTCAGCACATCCGCCTCCCAGTTGCTCAACTGCTGCGACTTGCTTATCCTGCAGCCGAACAGGTTCGCATACAACTTAGCAAGCGACATGTCCGTAATGCCGAACTCCCTGACCATCTGCTGCAATTCCACATAGCAGCACGGGCTTATGCTCCTGCGACGGCCCAGCTGCCTGAAATCGTCCTGAAGCGACAATCCCACCTTCAGCACCTCATCGCCCTGCAGCAAATCCACCAGACAGTCAGGCAAGCCGATGCGGTTCAGGCGGAACAGGAAGCAGGTGTCCAGCGTGGAAACCTGCATCAATGCCACAGGATTCATCATGCGGCCCTTCTTGAACACAGGCTTCGTCTCGGTATCTACGCCCACAATCCTCTCGTGCATCAGAAAGTCAGTTGCCTTCCTTGCCTCCATCTCCGAATCTATCGTAAATATACGCCCCTCGAACTGTACCAACTCCAATCCGGGAATCAGTTTCTTGTCAAAGCGCGATACAATCTTATTCATTGGGCACAAATTTACAAAAAAATTGATAAAATTCAGTTTAAATCCCGATTTTTTCCACTATTTTTGCAAGTGAAAAAACTAGAGACATATACATGGCAAAGACCAATCAGGATAAAAATACACGCAAGCATACAGGAAAAGGCAAGGGCTCCGACTCAAACGGCTCTGCCATTCAGAATATGCGCACCCTGTGGAACGAGATGAATTCCGAACCAAGCGACACCACAGGTCAGGGCATGTCCCGTGGCGAGCTCATCCGTTTCGGATTCGGTGCAATACTCTTCCTCGTCAGCTGCTTCATATTGTTAAGCATAGCATCACACCTCGTTACAGCAGGTGCAGATGACGGCTTCCCCAAGTACGAAGGGGCACGCGCTGCCAACTGGATGGGTGAATGGGGCCTCTATACGGCACGCTTCTTTATCGATCGCTGCTGGGGCGTACCCTCGTTCCTGATACCCCTCTTCCTCCTGGCAACATCCCTGCGCATAATGCAGATATATAAGGTACGCCTGTGGAAATGGTTCCTCAACTGCGCCATCATCATGATATGGATGTCAGCACTCGGATACTACATACAGGATCTCCTTCCCGATACCACACGCATCAGCCTTCACGGCAATATCGGCGAGGCCGAGGTCGAGCTGCTGAAGGACAAGATAGGCTCCGTGGGCGCATTCTTCGCACTTATCGTTGCACTCATCGTCTACATGATATATCTCTCCAGCGAGACAATCATCTGGGTACGCCGTATCTTCCATCTGCGCATCAAGAACGGCCAGACACAGGGCGATATACTTGACGGCGAGGACATCGACCCCAACGATCTCTTCGAGAATGCCGCCAATCAGCCATATACAGGCCTTAGTCCCGACGAGACGGCAACCACTATTGAATTCCACGACCTTGACAAGGCCGAGGCCGAAGAACTCGCCTCACGCTCTGATTCCATGGAAATGGAGGTACAGTTCAATGACCCCGAGACAAGCCAGCCGGCACACGGAGGCGAATACCCCGATATGGAAATACACAAGGGACAGGAAGAAGCAGAAGCCGACCTCGACGACCTGCGCACCCTGGAACCATACGATCCCAAGCTGGATCTCGAAAACTACCAATACCCCACCATAGACCTGCTCAAGCACTACGACGTCGACACCTCCATAGATATGGAGGAACAGCAGCAGAACAAGAACCAGATCATCAGGGTCCTCAGCGATTTTGGCGTCAAGATCAGCAGCATCAAGGCTACCGTGGGTCCTGCCATCACCCTGTACGAGATTACCCCCGCCCCCGGCGTGCGCATCTCCAAGATACGCAACCTCGAGGACGACATAGCCCTGAGCCTCCGTGCCCTGGGAATACGTATCATCGCACCTATACCCGGCAAAGGAACAATCGGTATCGAGGTCCCCAATGCCAAGCCGCAGATAGTCTCGATGGAAAGCATCATCAACTCGCGCAAGTTCCAGGAGACACAGTTCGAACTGCCAATGGCACTCGGCAAGACCATTACCAACGAGATATACATGGCAGACCTTGCCAAGATGCCTCATCTCCTTGTAGCAGGTGCAACCGGTCAGGGTAAGTCCGTAGGCCTCAATGCCATTATCACCTCGCTTCTGTACAAGAAGCATCCCGCCGAGCTCAAGATCGTCATGGTAGACCCTAAGAAGGTCGAGTTCAGCGTCTACAGCCCCATCGTCAACCACTTCCTTGCACAGGTCGAGGGCAACGAGGACGACGAACCCATCATAACCGACGTACAGAAGGTCGTACAGACCCTCAAGAGCCTCTGTATCGAGATGGACACACGCTATGACCTCCTCAAGAAAGCAGGCTCGCGCAACATAAAGGAATACAATCAGAAATTCAAGGCACGCCAGCTCAATCCCAAGAACGGACACCGCTTCATGCCATACATAGTCGTCATCATTGACGAGTTCGGTGACCTGATTATGACAGCCGGCAAGGAAGTCGAGCTCCCGATCTGCCGCATTGCACAGCTTGCACGTGCCGTAGGAATACACATGATCATCGCTACGCAGCGACCCACCACCAATATCATCACCGGTACCATCAAGGCCAACTTCCCAGCACGTATCGCCTTCAAGTGTACCGCCATGATCGACTCACGCACCATACTCGACCGCCCCGGTGCACAGCAGCTTGTCGGCAAGGGCGATATGCTCATACTCGCAGGCAACGAGCCCGTCCGCATACAATGCGCATTCGTCGATACCCCCGAAGTCGAGGCCATCACACACTATATAGCAAGCCAGCAAAGCTATAACCATCCGGCAGCCCTGCCGCCAGTACCTCTTGACAGCGACGATTCCGATTCGCCCGACGTAGATATGGACAAGCTCGATCCAATGTTCGAGGAAGTCGCACGCCTTGTAGTACAGACACAGCAAGGCTCGACATCCATGATACAGCGCAAGTTCTCCATCGGCTACAACCGGGCAGGACGACTCATGGATCAGCTCGAGGTAGCAGGCATCGTAGGTCCTGCACACGGAAGCAAGCCCCGCGAGGTTATCGTACGCGGAGACATGGAACTCGACACCCTGCTTATGAACATGAAATAAGTCAAGCGCATGAAAAGGACATTGTTTACCATATTGCTCACAGCCATTGCACTTGCATGTCTTTCACAGGACAAGCCCACCCCCATGGCACTGCTTGACAAGACCCATGCCATACTCAGTCAGGGCGGAGGCGTTACAGGACAGTTCACCGCAACGACATTCCAGGGCACATCGCCCCAGAATACCACCAGCGGCACAATGAGCATGATGGGACAGAAATACGTCCTCAAGACCCCCGATATGTCCACCTGGTACAATGGCAAGAAGCAATGGACGATGATCGCAGGAACCGACGAGGTAAACGTAACCGTACCGACAACTGCCGAACTCTCGCAGTCAAGCCCCGGCGCATACCTGTCATTATATAAGCAGGGATACAAGCTCAGCATCAAGGGAACAACCCTTCGCAACCGCAAGGCATGGGACGTTACGATGAAGGCACGCACCAAGAAACAGCAACCCAGCCAGGTCGTCGTAACCATCGACGCACAAACCAACCACCCCATGTGCATCCGCGTTAAATACCGCAATGACTGGTCACGCATATCAATTCAAAACCTGCGCACCAACAACAAGCTCAATGCCCGTGATTTCGAATTCCCCGCAAGCCAATATCCCGGAGTTGAGATAATCAATATAAACTGATAAAATCCAAGATATATGAAAAAGACTCTGTTTCTATTAGTGACAATGCTCATGTTCAGCCTTGGAAGCCATGCTCAGGCAGACAAGATTATCGGTGTCTACAAGACCGTCCGCAACGGCGTTAACTCCAAGGTACGCGTTACCAAGAAAGGCAACG
>OMQX01000131.1 GCA_900313335.1 uncultured Prevotellaceae bacterium | reverse complement strand
GTGCGCGGCTGTATAGCATGCGGGCAGTGTAGGGCGAAACAGCTGGGACGCTGTGTGTTTGATGATGATGTGTGCAACCGTATTGTGGAGAAGCTGGACGATGCCGATGCCCTGGTTGTTGGTTCGCCTGTCTATTTCGGTCAGCCAAACGGCTCGGTACAGTCACTGATACAGCGTATGTTCTTCTCGGCTGGTGCCAAGGTGAAGAACAAGCCGGCTGCTGCTGTATGCGTATGCCGTAGGGGTGGGGCAACTGCTGCCTACCAGACGTTGAACATGCCCTTTGAGATGATGAACATGCCTGTTGTGACATCGCAGTACTGGAACATTGTCTATGGTCGCGAGGAGGGTGAGGCGGCACTTGATACGGAAGGTATGCAGACGATGCGTACGATGGCAAACAACATGGCATGGCTCCTGAAAAAGATCCATGCAGGGGGTAATCCTGACTATCCGGAGCGTGAGGAGTGGAACCCCATGCACTTCATCAGGTAACGGGTACGATTTTTCCGAAAAACATGCAGAAGCTGATATGTATAATAACCTTTGTGCTCGCCGTGATTTCAGGCGCATTGGCACAGCATGTAGCAGAAGGTGATTCCATCACCTATATGCGTAGTTGCAGGGTGGGGAAGTCCCGCCCGGGGTTTTCGCCACGCCGTGCGAGGGCATTTTCGGACGATGCTACGCTGTATATCGGCAACCGCCGTCAGCTGGTCGTCATGGCTTCCTTCCAGGATCAGGATTTTTTGGAAGACCAGCAGGCTACATACCAGAAATGGAACAGGATATTCAATGAGGAGAATTATAACGAGGGCGAGTATGCCGGCTCGGTGCATGACTATTTCATGGCTCAGAGCTACGGGCAGTTTAACCTGACGTTCGACCTTGTCTTTGTCCAGTTGCCGGACGGCCGCTACAAGTATCGGAGCACGACGCAAGATGACGAGAATTCCCAGTATCTGGTTGATGACATAGTGGATGCGCTGATGACTCGGGACATCGACTGGAGCATATATGACTGGGATGGTGATTCTTTTGTTGACCAGATGCTCATTGTATATGCGGGAAAGGGTATGAGCGCCGGAGGTGATTCCAACACCATCTGGCCTCATCAGTGGTGGCTGAGCCAGCATCTGAACCAGGAAACGGAAGATCCGTGGGATTACCGCAGTTACCGTACGGTAGAATATGGGGGCAGGGAGTATTACGTTGACATGTACTGCTGTGTGCAGGAGCATGTGAATCTCAATACGACAAAGTCATCCTTCGGCACTATCTGCCACGAGTACAGTCACTGCTTTGGTCTTCCCGACTTTTACACGGGCAGCAGTTCCATTCTTAAATATTGGGAGCTGATGGACGCCGGAAACTATAACGGATTGGGCTTCTGTCCATGCAACTATTCGGCACACGAAAGGATGCTGATGGGTTGGCTCACGCCTGTTGAGCTAACCACTGCCACTGCTGTCACCGGTATTTCTCCGCTGGATAGCGAGCCATTGGCGTATCTCATACGCAACGACGGTTCGGAAAACGAATATTATATCGTGGAAAACCGCCGGAAGCAGGGGTGGGACGCATATCTGCCTGGTAACGGAATCTTGGTTTTCCATGTCGACTACGACAGGAATCTATGGTTTAGTACAACCGAGTATGTCAATGCAAAAAAGAAACGTTATTGGATTATCCCTGCCAACAATACGACCGTCTACGGTTCGTCGGGCTGGGCGTATCCGTATATGAAGCAGGATGTCCTCGGCAACGACTCGGTGGTCAACGACAGCCTTACCAATACATCCGTACCGATGGCAAAACTGAATAATCCCAATGTGGATGGCACACTGCTTATGTCGAAGCCTATTACTGCAATGTCGGTCGATGCTGACGGACGGGGATCATTAATGTTCATGGATGATACACCTACCTTTGTGTACGGGTTACCTCTTGATGGGGAGCAGGGGTGTGACGACGCTCCTATGTACGACCTGCAGGGACGTCGCCTGTCGGTACCGGTCAAGGGAATATATATACAGGGTAACAGATTGAAATTCAATAAAACAGTTGCCCGGTAATAAATAAATACATTATGGCACAGAAGCGTTTTTACAGACATTTTGATATTCCGGGGCATTCGCTCTACTGGATAATCATAGCATATATCGTCCTTGCATGGTTTTTCCCGGTAATCGGGCTGATTGCCATCATCTGTATGATAGGGCCAGTGGTGACCAGTATATGGAAAGGCCGCTGGTGGTGCGGACATGTATGTCCTCGCGGTAATATGTATGACCGCCTGCTGTCCAGGTATTCACCGCATCGTCCGATTCCCGGTTTCGTGCGCACATTCGGCTTTCGCCTGTTCATGGTGTTCTTTATCTTCGGCATGTTCGGCTTCCAGCTGACTTACACCGTTCCATGGAGTGAGGGAGGACTGGCTATGTGGAGCGGTATCGGTCGTGTGTTCTGGACGATAATAGTGGTGACTACCATTGTAGGTGTCACGCTGAATTTCATCTATGCGCCGCGCACATGGTGTTCGTTCTGCCCCATGGGTACCATCTCCAGCTGGGTGGCTCCGAAGAGGGCTCCGCTACCCAGTGCCTTTACCAATATCCACGTCGGCAGTGCCTGTGAGCTGAAGTGCAGGATGTGTGCGCGCGTCTGCCCGATGCAGCTAACTCCATACGACAGCCGGGGGCAGGAGACAGGCTATCTGCATCCTGACTGCCTGAAATGCTACAGATGTAAGTTGGCATGTCCTCATTCACTAATAACAACATGATTATGAATTTCATTGAACGAGTAGGGGATTATTTCAACCTGATGCCCGACAAGGAAGACGAGCAGACGATTGTTGCCCAGATTACAGAGGGCGTGAGTTTCAAGGGGGCCAACCTGTGGGTGCTCATCTTCGCAATCTTTATCGCCTCGCTCGGACTTAACGTAAATTCTACGGCAGTCATAATAGGTGCCATGCTGATCTCTCCGCTTATGGGGCCGATCGTAGGTATGGGCCTGGCTGTGGGTATCAACGATTTCGAGCTGCTGAAGCGGGCATTCAAGAATTTTGGCGTGGCAACACTCATAAGCGTGCTGACGGCTACAGCTTATTTCCTGATGTCACCCCTCAGCGAGGCACAGTCGGAGTTGTTGGCACGTACGTCGCCTACGCTGTATGATGTGCTTATTGCCTTTTGCGGTGGTGCGGCCGGCATCATTGCTCTGTGTACACGTGGCAAGGGTAACGTTATCCCAGGTGTTGCCATTGCCACAGCGCTGATGCCTCCGCTGTGTACGGCAGGTTACGGGCTTGCCACAGGTCATCTGCTCTATTTCCTCGGAGCTTTCTACCTTTTCTTCATCAACACCGTGTTCATAGCACTTGCCACTTATTGCGGTGTACGGCTGATGAATTTCCATAAACATGAATACAAGTTGGTCGAGAATGCCGTCAAGGCACGCCGCATACTGATATCCATCGTAATCTTAGCCATATTGCCGGCTGCATATATGACAGTTCACATCGTGCAGCAGAGTATATTCGATAACAACGTGAGGAAGTTCATCAAGACAGAGCTGACTCAGCGCGGTACCCAGATTATCTCGAATAGTGTTGACAAGGACAGCCTGAAACTGCGTGTGGTTGCAGTGGGACGTGAGATAAGCAGTGCGACACAGGCTGAGGCCCAGCGCAGGCTGAAGCAATACGGACTTGACAGCTATACGCTTCGTGTAATTCAGGGAACGCAGAGTGACAGCGTACTTGCGTTGAGTAATCAGCTGACTTCATTGACTACAAACAGAGAGGTTGAGCATAAGCGTCTGTTGCAACTTTCGACAGAAAATGCAAATTTAAGTCTTCAGCTGGACGAATATAAGAGATACGAGGCTCTGGCAGTCGAGATATGTCCCGAGTTAGCCTCCCTGTTCCCCCAGATAAGCAAAATTGCTCTACAGAAGGTTATGGAGGTCAATAGGGATTCTGCTGACCGTCGTGCGTATGTAATTGCTGTAATAGAATCTGACGGTGCGAAGGTGTTTACTAAGGAAGATGCGAGGAAACTGCATGACTGGCTAATGGTCAGAATTAAGACAGATAGTCTGATGGTGATTCGTCGTGAATAATATTTCCCCAGGGGGTTAGATAATGACAACCAAATTGGTTCTTCTGCAATTTAGTTGAAAGGCACGATTCCTAATTGTTGTCTAGGCATCGTTTACCTCATGATGATCTTGGATTTTTTTGAAGTATTACAATTATATTTAATTAACTGATA
>OMQX01000136.1 GCA_900313335.1 uncultured Prevotellaceae bacterium | reverse complement strand
CTTGCTGGGAGTACGGGAGGGTCTCCATGAGCATTCCGCGCAGGATGTCGTAGCTGACATTGAGGGCAAAGAGTCCGAAGGGTTCTCCGTTTTGCCTGTAAATGGGTATGTAGTAGATGATTGCCTTGCCGTAGATGGGTGACTTGCGATTGGGCAGGCGCCATGTGCTTTTGCGGGAGCTGATGATTTTCTTGTATGAGACGGACTTGCTGAGGTCCAGGTTGGCGGCTATGTTGCGGCGGCCTGGAATGCCGTGCTCTATGATAGGTGCATAGCAGGGGCCTCCCTCCTGGGGATATACGCTGGGGTCTATGATAAACATCGCTGCGGAAAGCTGCGGATTTATCATCATGAATTCCTCGAGGATATTGTATACGTTGTCATGGAAATAGTCGAGCTTTTCGTCCTTGATATATATCAGGGTGTCGCCGTTTTGGACCGTAGTCGAGAAGTTTCCCATGAGCAGGCTGTTGGCAATGCATTCCTGTATGTCCAGGTTGAAGTTGAGCTCGTTGCTGACGTCATCGATGAGTATGTGGTTGATGCGGTCGGACTCGAGTTCTGAGGACTGTATCATATACCTGTAGGTCGTGAAAACGGTCCACAGGAATATCATAATAGCGGATATGAGCAGGATAATACTACGTTTCATGCCGTACGAATTTCGAGTCAAAGATAGCAATTATTATCCAAAAACCTTGTATACTGAGCGGTATTTTTGTATATTTGAGGTCAGAGAACCAACATAAGGGCACAATATCATGTCTGATGCAAAGGAACTGTACATCGAACAGATAGGTCTGCTGAAGCATGCTATCAGGACCAGGTCCAGCTGTGCCGAGATGATCGAGTACATGCGCAATGTCCCGTATAACGTGGGCAGGACGGACCTGTATACGACAGATGAGCTGTTTGATGTATTTGACGTAAGGCACCCGGAGACCTTCGAGCAGTGTATGGACACGCGTGTGTACAGGCATGTGGTGAATACGGGGAAGCAGACGTGTGCGCCTTTTGAGCTGGCTGCACGCAGCCTGCACGACCTGTGCATGCGCATGGCGATGGAGGGTTTCCTGAACAACTATGAGCGCAGCAGGATTATAGGCATAATGGGAGGACATGCGCTGTCGCGCACGTCGCAGGCATACCGCCAGGCGGTGGATGTGAGCAAGCGCCTGACGGAGGACAAACACCTGATGATAAGCGGAGGGGGTCCCGGTGCCATGGAGGCCACGCACCTGGGTGCATGGATGGCGGGACGCACGGATGCTGAGGTGGACGAGGCTATAGAGATACTGAGCGCGGCGCCTACGTTCGAGGACGAGGGCTGGCTGAGGCAGGCTTTCCGTGTATGCGAGCGTTTCCCTAATAAAACCAAATACGAGAGCCTGGCCATACCGACGTGGTTCTACGGTCACGAGCCGCCATGTGTATTTGCCACAAGGATAGCCAAACTGTTCGAGAACAGCATTCGCGAGGACACGCTGCTGACGGAGGCATACGGTGGGCTGATATTCTTTGAGGGAAGTGCAGGAACGCTGCAGGAGATATTCCAGGAGGCGGTCCAGGACCATTATGTAAGCCTTGGCTATCCAAGCCCTATGCTGTTCGTAAACCGCGAGTTCTGGGCAAAGCAGGTTCCGGTGGTTCCGTTCATACAGCACATGTTGGAGAACGGAAGGTATAAGAATCTGTTAGTCAGTCTGGTGGATACGACGGACGAAATCCTTTATTCAATCAGGGAATTCAAGCCGGGGGCTTAGTTTTTCCTGGATTTCTGTTCCTTTTCCTTGGAGTATTTCTTGATCAGGCTGTATGCCTGGTAGAGTCCCAGCTCACCTGCCTGGGACAGGTCTGCAAGTCCCTTGTCGATATTGTTCATCAGGATGTATGCAATGCCACGGTTGTAATATGCCTCGGGCATCCTGGAGTCCTGGCGGATGGCCTCGGAATATGCCTCGACTGCGTCGCTGTACTCCATCATGCGGACAAGTATATTGCCGCGATTGTATGCGGCGTAGGGGAAATCGGGAGCAAGGCGTGACGAGGTCTTGAGGTCGTGGCATGCGTTGATGAAGCCGAGACGGACGTCACCGGGTTTCATGGTGCTCTGCTGGACGTTGATCTGTGCAACGCGGACCTGTGCACGCAGGAAATACAGCAGGGCGTCGTTGACCTCGGTCGAGCTGCCGTGGACAATCATGGAGTCAATGGTCAGGTATGAATTGTGCAAGTCTCTGACCTGATAGTAGTCAAGGGCTGCCTGTACGCCGTTGCCGGAGGCAATATCGACGGGTATGCGCTCGAGGTGCAGTTTCTGGAGCATGGTGTCCAGCTGCTGCTCGTGGCCGTACAGGATTACGGACTGTTCCATCCTGTATTTGCGGTTAAGCTTGTCAAGCAGGATGCTGTAAGGTACATACTGGGATGCCTCGTCGTTGAAGCGATAGAAGCCCAGATGGTAGTCGTCCATGCACTTGAGCTCGGACTGGCGGTTCTGGACCTTGCCGCGGATCTCGCTCAGGTACTGTTCATCCGGCTTGGCATCGTCCTCGACAAGCTGGTCATATTCATCTATATTTACACTGCTCTTCTTGCGGACGCTCTTGTGTGTGGCGCAGTATGTCCCGGTACGGACTGCCATCTCGGCCTTGGTAACGGCAAACTCGTCACGCTCCGCACCGTATATGTCGCCTACCTTGCGGCGTATGGCTGCACGCTGCATGTATCCGGGCCAGAACTGGGGATACTGGCGTATGACGGTGCTGATGTCGCGTATGGCTCCACGGTAGTCTCCTATCTTGTCCAGCAGGAGGGCGCGGTTGTAGATGAGCAGGGTGTTGTCGGGATCGAGCTTAAGAACGTAGTTGAAATCCTCGATTGCGTGGTTTATGTCGTTTACCTGGGAGCGCAACAGGCCGCGGTTGAGGTGTGCCACGTAATTGCCGGGATCGAGGTCTATGGCGTGGTCATAGTCCGACATCGCGCCGCGGTAGTCGTCCAGCTGGTAGCGTGCCATTGCGCGGTTTACGTACAGTGCCGCACGGCGCGGGAGCTGGTTGATGGCACGTGTCAGTGCCGAATCGGCTGCTGCATACTGTTCGCGCTGGAACAGGAATGCGGACTTGGTGGCCCATGCATTTCCGTCAAATTCGTCAAGGGATATGGCGCGGTCTATCCATGCCTCAGCCGTGACGCTGTCCTTGCGTGCCATGGCGACCTGGGCCTTCATGGTGTACTGATTGGATTCTGCAGGCCAGAGGTGCATCATGCTGTCGAGGGCAAGGTCTGCCTCGTCGTACTTGTGCTGCTCCATCTGGCACAGTATCATGTTGTGCCAGGAGCCTTTCTCCATGGGGTTCTGCCTGAGCGAGAATGCATAGTCCTCCTCGGCCTTGCCGTACGAGCCGAGATTGATGCGGCACAGGGCACGCAGGCTGTAGTAGCGGGCGTTGAAGGGGCTCTTGTCTATGGCAATGGAGGTGTCGTACTCGGCACCGTTGTAGTCCTCGAGATAGAACTTGGCCAGGCCGCGGTAGAAATAGGGTTCGGAAAGATACGGCTTGGCTGCGATTACTGCATTGAAGCGCTTGATGGCCAATACGTAGTCCTCGTAATACAGGGCGTTACGGCCTGTAAGCATGACCTGGTCGGTATTGATCTGTGCATACGACATACCGACGGACATAATGAGCAGGGCAAGGAGGAAAAGGCGCTTCATTGCAATTTCCGATAATACTTATTTGCGGAAGGGCTTTACGCGGTAGTTGGCGGTAAAGTTTCCCTTCAGCAGCTGCTTGAGCTTATTCTGCATGAGCTGGCGGCGCAGACCTTTCAGGTGATCTGTGTATACGACGCCGTCCAGATGATCAAATTCGTGCTGCATGACACGTGCCAGATAGCCTTCGACCCATTCGTCGTGCATCTGGAAATTCTCGTCCTGATAGGTGACGTGTATGCGCTTGGGGCGGGTAACCTTCTCGCTCAGACCGGGCAGGGACAGGCATCCTTCCTCCATGGTCTCGGTCTCGTCGCTG
>OMQX01000161.1 GCA_900313335.1 uncultured Prevotellaceae bacterium | reverse complement strand
AAGTTTCTTGTCCAAAGTACCTCCCTCCATATGCATGCGCTTTGCAGGCAATGTAGTATTACTGATATCAAATGCGCTCAGGATAATATCCTTCTGGCTCAAAGAAATACTATCCCAGCCACCGCCAAAGTTGCGGTCTATCAGTTCCAGAAGAGTTGCAGCCGTGATATGCCTTACATTCTCATAGCTCAAATCAGACAGACGGGTGATATGCTTGCGGCGAATGGCAACCCATCCCTTCTTCTTGTTACAATGCTGGAAAGTTACCCATTCACCATTTTCGTACTTATCACTTTCGCGCTGATCATTTACATTGTAATGAACTACTTCGAAGCACAAGCGGATAATATTCAGCAGTTTGTCCTCGCTTAACGAGAAGCTGCCATCATCCTGTTCGTCTTCCCATGCACGCTTGATTTCGTGCTCACTGACATTCCAGACGTTTGTTGCATTCAAATCCAGGATGCTGTCCAGGACATAAGTCTCAACACCTTTATCTTTTACCATTTTTAGAACTTATATTAATCGATTATAAACTTAATTGCATGCTATCGCCTATTACATCTGGGCATAGTCCTTGGCAAGACCGCCCTCGCTGGTCTCCTTGTAAACGCTAGGAAGATCATGACCTGTCTGATTCATGACATCTACGACCTTGTCAAACGAAACGCGATGAATACCATCGGTAAATGTACTGTAGATATTTGCATCCAGAGCTCGTGTCGCAGCATAGGCATTCCTCTCGATACAAGGTATCTGAACCAGTCCGCATACAGGATCACACGTCATGCCCAGATGATGTTCAAGACCCATCTCCGCAGCATATTCAATCTGGGCAGGGCTGCCGCCAAACAACTGGTTGGCAGCTGCTGCAGCCATGGCACATGCGACACCTACCTCTCCCTGACAACCGACTTCTGCACCTGATATAGAGGCGTTCGACTTGGCAACATTACCAAACAAGGCTGCCGTAGCAAGCGCCTTCAAGATACGGTTCTCGGAAAAATCACGGCTCTTCCACAAATGGTAAAGCACACTGGGCAGGACACCGCAAGAACCGCACGTAGGTGCAGTAACGATACGTCCACCGGAGGCATTCTCCTCACTTACTGCCAACGCATAGGCAAACACAAGTCCGCGAGTACGCAGGTTATCCTTATAGCCAGTGGCCTTGACATAGTACGAAGCAGCCTTGCGACGCAGGTTCAAGGGACCGGGCAGGACACCCTCGGCATCCAGGCCGCGTTCAACGGCAGCCTTCATTACTTCCCATACCTCCTTCAGGAACGACCATATCTCGCTACCCTCGCGCTCTTCTACATATTCCCAATAAGACTTCCCGCTCCATTCGCAATATTGCAGAATCTCGGTCATTGTATTCAGGTCGTACAACTCAGGCAGGGATATTGTGCTCTTGCCCTCTTCGGCCAGAGCACCGCCACCTATGCTGAACACCGTCCAGGGATTTGTATATCTGTCACCTTCACGGCACTCGAACATAATGCCATTAGGATGAAAATCCAGGAACTCCTTGCTCCATACTATCTCCGTCTTCTCTTCAGTCAGGACATCCAGTACGGCACGGTCGGTCATATGCCCCTTGCCTGTTGCACTCAAAGAACCATACAAGGTCACACGATATCCCTCTGCATCGGGGAAACGCTCGAAATACAATTCTGCGGCCTTGCGCGGTCCCATGGTATGACTGCTGCTGGGACCTATACCTATACGAAATATTTCCTTTATTGTTTTCATGGTCTGATATTATATCTGTATACTAAATCAGTTGGACTTCCACAGCAAAACATCCTCCGTAGTACCGGCAGAGCCGTATGTCGGAATACAGTCGAACGTATAAATCGAACCGATGTAAGGATCCATATGACTGGTATGATCATCCCACTTTACATTCTGGATACAGGTTACAAGTCACCTCTGCCTTACGGAAATCATAAGGTCCGCCCTCTGGAATATCAAAATCAGCATACGAATACAGCAGCCATCCGTCATATTCGGGATTAACTGGAGTAATAACATTCTCTGTCATCTCAGTAACAACGGAAGGACCGCTTGCCTGTGTCGTCCATTTAAGTGTAATAGTACCATTGACCATACCGGTCAGGACGCCATTGCTCTTGCGGTAGCAATAGACACGGACCTTGTCACCGGGGCATATCTCGCCACGTTCTGTTTCCTGTCCGGCACCGCCTCTTTTTACTTTATAGTCAAACCCTTTCCAACTTGGCGGCACGACATCATAATCCGAACTGCACGAAGATGCCGAGAACATCCCCAGTACAACACTCATCAATAAAATCAGTTTTTTCATCATATACTATATTATAACCTTATTCACAATATTCAATCTTCGCAACTCCTCGACCAAGCGCTGTATCGGCAAGCCCATGACGTTATAGTATGAACCGTTCAACCCGGTAACCCCGACATATCCTATCCATTCCTGTATGCCATAGGCACCTGCCTTGTCCATAGGACGGTATTTCCGGACATAATAATTGATTTGCTCATCACTCAGTTCTGCAAATGTAACATCGGTAACACAACTGAATGTTGAACTGTGCATGCTCTCTGATACATTCCAACGCAATGTAACACCAGTTATGACCTGATGTGTCTTGCCACTCAGTTTACGCAGCATGCAGACGGCATCTGCCTCATCCCTGGGCTTACCCAGAACCTCGCCGTCCAGCCAAACAATAGTATCAGCAGTTATCAGCAGTTCGTCCTCTGCCAATGTATATGCCTCCGCTTTCTTGAGAGAGATATGTTCTGCAATCTCCCGCATGCCAAGACCATCCGGGTAAGACTCATCTATACCCTTCATGACCTGTACCTCAAAGTCCAGGTCAAGTCCTGCAAGCAACTCCCTCCTTCTGGGAGAATTAGAAGCCAGTATTATCCTCATTACCAGACAAAAGACATATTATCATTCATCCACAAGCCCTGAGCCTTCAGCACTTGTTCAATCACATCACGGGCGCAGCCCATGCCACCATCCTTGTGGCTCACATACAAGGAAATATCACGAATCTCGGAAGAAGCATCGCGCGGACAACACGGACAGCCGCAGCGTTTCATCATTTCGTAATCAGGGATGTCGTCTCCCATGACCATGACAGTCTCGTCCTTAAGCGAATATTTCTTCAGCAACTCCTCGTAAACCTCAATCTTGTGGCTCACGGCTATATGGACATCCTGACATCCCAACCTCAGATACCTGTTACGAACGGTCTCGCTGAAACCACCCGAGATTATGGCAATCTTCAAATCTGTCTTGACGGCATGATGAATTGCATAGCCATCCTTGACATTGGCACTGCGCTGTGGTTGTCCGTCAGCTGCCAACGGAGTCGTATTGGCGCTCAATACACCGTCAACGTCGAATATTATCAGTTTTATCTTCTTAAGGTCGTAATTTATCATATTGTCCAATAGATTTGCTCAACAACTCATATATTTCATGCAAAGACGGGTCGTCGATCATAGCAAGATGGGCTGCCATGACCTTATCGTCACCACGTACGGCAGGACCCGTTTGAGCATCATGCGGATGCATCTGGTGAACCTTGGCAACGGTCTCGTCAATCAGTGGAAGCATCATACCGAAAGGTATTCCGTTTCTCTCCAGCAAGCCGGCAGTCAGGTCATAAAGATGATTTGTAAAGTTACAGCATAGCACAGCAGCCAGATGCAGCACCTTTCTATGTTCGCTGTCCAACTGCATCACCTTGTCCGAAATACTGCGTGCAAGCAGCTCCAGTACAGGCATGTCCTCTTTTAGTGCTGTTTCAACGAAAAAAGGGACATCACGCATATCTACATCACGGTCCATACTGAACGTCTGCATGGGATAAAGCACGCCACGATGCCTATAGGGCAGGACATCCATTGGAACACTGCCTGCAGTATGCACAACCAGGGTCTCCGCATTACCAAGAACTATGGAACCTGATATGTCAGGCAAAGCATTATCGCTGATGCTTATGACTACGACATCAACATCATCAGCAACAGGTTCCAGGCCGTCCCTGCCTCCACACATCTGAACACTATGTCCAGCCTGAAGCAAAGCCTTTTTCAAGTGTACCGCCACACGACCCCGACCAACCAGTGCTGTTTTCATATATCCTTTTTCCTGCGCAAAGTATGGATGTTACATTACTTATTTGTAACTTTGCACGCGCAAAGATAGCAAAAAAAACAGTCATAACGCACAAGAAAACGGACCATTTTTGCGTTATATAACAGTATGAAGCGTTTCTTTCTCTATATTGTAACATTATTCATCTGTCTTCTGGCAGGCGCTCAGGACACTATACGTGTACATCTCAAAGGCCGTGTCATTGACGAGAAGAACGAGCCTGTCAGTTTCTGTCTTATCAACGTACAAGGTCAGGCAGCAGGTACAACAGCAAATATCAACGGAGAATACAAGTTGTCATTCAACACGGCAGACTCCGTAGTTATTACCTATCAGATGATGGGTTACAAGAAACGTACTCGCGTATTACGCAAGCCACAGGGAAACCTGACTCTCAACATCGTAATGTACGACGGAGGACACGAACTAAGTGAAGTGGAGGTACGTGAAATACGCCGGCAGATGAACCAGAACACACAGGTAACTACCACCGAGCTCAACACCATGCCATCAACAACAGGCAATGCCGTCGAGGAACTTGTTGCCACTCAGGCAGGTGTAACACAGCGCAACGAACTGTCCAGCCAATACAACGTACGCGG
>OMQX01000064.1 GCA_900313335.1 uncultured Prevotellaceae bacterium | reverse complement strand
ATTAACATCCTGTTTTATATTTAATTTCTTTCCATGTGCGATAATAAAATAATTATTTTTAGCACCAAAAAATCTAAAACACTGTCCGCATTCTAAAGTTTGCCCAATATCAAAATCATTAATATCAAATAATTCAATTCCATCTTTATATTTTTTATATCTCATAAAAAAAATCTCCAGTTCAAAAAAAATTTACATTCACAAAACAAATTTCAAATTAACATAAAAAAAAATTATCATATGCTAAAATTAAAACTTATCGCATAAAAGATTTGTGACCAAAAAATTTTACATCCAAGAAATAAATACAATCGCAAATTCAATTTATAAAAAAGCACAAAAAAGAGAATGAACAAAACGTCATTCCCTTTTTTATTATTGTTCTAAATTAAAAGATTATATTTCCATCGTTGTTTATCTGTCCATCGTTCTTTAAGTGATCTTTTCCATCATTGTTTTCCTGATTGACTACCTTACCCCCGACGAATACCTGCACTTCGTATCACAGATAAGCAATATCGATCCCGAGGGCGAGAAACAGCTAATCGAGAAAAGCAGTCACTTCCTCTCTGGCGAAATCCTTGGACAGAAGAAACTTATCCGCAATCTGTCAGCAGGCCAGAAACAGAAATTGGGCATACTCGCCGCCATGGCCTCACAGCCCAAGCTGCTGATTCTGGACGAACCATTCAATTTTCTGGACCCTACCAGCCAGAATGCGCTTAAGGCCCTGCTCACCGACTATAACAAAAAGACAGGAGCAACAATCCTGATTTCCAGCCACAACCTGCAGCATACCATCGAGATATGTCCGCGTATTGCCCTGATGGAAGACGGAAAGATTATCCGCGACATCGACAATAAAGCAGGCTCTGCACTACAAGAACTGGAAGAATACTTTGCATAAAAATAAATCCCCGGCAGAAATGTCGGGGATTTATTTTTCACTACTTTATTACTATCTTACGTCCGTTCCGTATATATATACCAGGACGGTCGGGATGTGCGACAACCCTGCCGTTCATGTCGTATATGCGGTTATCATTCCTTGCAGAAGATGCTGCCGGAACAATAATATCCTGTACTGCAGTAGGTCCGCCAGGCGTAACCACTGTAGGCACACCAGCATCGAACCTGACAACGGCATACTGGTAGTCAGGCGACAGCAGGTACTCCTGCCAGTTCGAGAACGAACCCGAACTGTATGTAGTAGAGTACACAGGGTGTACCTCATACTCACCCGACAAGCTTGAAGGCGGTGTATAGTCGAAGGACAGGTGCGAGAAACCCATTCCTATTCCTACCGACTGGCCCAAGGCACCCGCACTTACTGTTTGAACAACATGGCCATCGGCAACAAGGGTGAAGCCAATACCAAGCTTGGACGTAGTCGTATTGGGAGTAGCCCTGGTACCGTAATTCATAAACGGAACATCCACACTCAAGACAGCGGCTTCAGCTCCAACACTGTACCCATCAGGCAGGCCAAGCAGGATACTGGTCTTGCCAGGATCACCAGTCTGTGTCTTACGCATATTGGTCACGATGCACTGTCCCTCGGTAAAGCCAAGGCTGAGGGTACTGCCGCCAGTTCCCTGCTCCTTTGGCCTGAGAGCATCCTGGCCAGTCACCAGATAGTAACCGTCTCCGACACCGCTCCAACCCCAGTTAAAGTGATAGTATCCGTCCGAATCATATCCGTCGCAGATAAAGGCATGCCCCTCGTCCTTGACCGTATGTCCCGTGTAGAATATAGGACGACCCGCGTCAAGCTAGTCCAGAAGCATCTGCTCCCACTCCGTATCTGTATAGAATTCACGGGGGTTATTCTTCATCGCCTTCGAATAGCTGAAATACGAAATCATGGCAAACGGGACCAATATGCCATTGGCACCCGAAGAGTTTGAACCATAAGCCATCTCGACGCTGACACCACAGTCCTTCATCAGCAGGGTCACAGCATCTGCAGCAGGACCTACAGCCTCGGCCGTATACTCGTTCTGCATATAATCCCAGGCGTATGTATGACTGCTGAAATTAGCAGTGATTGTCTGGCCCGACTCGCTGTCCGTATACGTCTTGGTATTAGTACCTGTCACCGGCCACTGATGAAAGTTCATTATCTGGGCCATCGCCGTTGCGACACATCCTGTCGGTGACTTGCGCGAACCATAGGCAGGACAGTCGTTGTTGTACGGCGCTGTCTGACCCCACATGGTCTGGACGAGAGGCAGTACAGGCTCATGCTCTATTGCCGAAGCACGGGATATCGAGAGACCATTCCTGATAGCCTTCTGGATATCATTCTGGTACTGCGAAAGCCACCACTTGAGCGCCTCGGGAGCCTGGCTATAGGAAAACGAGCCATTGTTACAATAGCCCAGCAAGGCAGGTGCACAGTCATCTGCACTCAAGACATAGAATCCCGCATCCGAATCGATGTTCATCACATACAGGAGATTCTCCCCATCACCTTCTCCAACATAGGCCAACGTGTATCTTGGCGTAGGGCTGCCGGCCATACTACGGGCATTATTCAGGTTCAGGCGCTGCAAAGCCTGCTGTGGCGTAAGCTGTCGGGCCCATGCTGCCAGCGAGAGCAGTGCAACAAATAGTATGAGATAGCGTTTTGTCATAATAAACAAAGTACTTTTAGTTATATTAAACACAGAGGGGAATGCTGTTACACATTCCCCTCCTGATGTCGTTTAAGAAAAGAAATGCAACGACTACTCTTCTTCAGTGTTTTCTTCCCAAGGCTTCTTAAGCCATTCAACCGTAAGGTATTGGTAATTCTCACCGAAGGATCCGGCAGATACGGATACTTTCCATACCCAGTAGAAGTAATTGCCGTCTGTAGGATCCTCGTCATATCCCATAGGGTATGATTCGTTGATAGTGGTTATCATCATGCCATAGGAAGGATGAACATAACCTGATTCAAATGCAGTCTTATGAGAACCTGAAGCATCTGTAAACCAGAATTCCTGTGTCTCACCATCCTGATCGAAATGGAAGTAATAGTTAGTACCGTCTGCAATCAAGTCAGGAATACGGTACAGATTCAGGTATTCCGAGTACTCGACGCTAACACCCCATGAACCCTTCCAGGCTACAGAAGATTCGAAAGTTCCGTTTGCAACAAGCTCGTAGTCCTCCTTATAGATAGTAAAGTCATACACGGCAGGCTGAGCCTTTTCGGCATCATAAGGCTGTGTGTACTTCTCGTCTATTGCCAGCTGAATCTGATAAGTTGTACACGGAGTCATTTCCTCGCCCAGAGTGAGGGTTACTACAGCCTGCTTCTGTCCCTGGGCAAATGTTACTGTCTCTGGTACGGTGACAAAGTCAGGAGCCGAGATAACCTTCAGGGGTATAGTCTGCTCCTCGGTGTCATCAACACGGTTCAGTGTAACCTGAACCTCGGTATCAGTCATTGCCAGAACCAGGTTCTTCTCTCCCACAAAACCGAAATTATACTGGCCTGCCTCCTGTGCAGGTGTATATTCATAGTCATTGCCGTTACATGAAACCAAGCCAAGCGCAACAACCAATGACAGGAAACCGAATTTTATCTTATTCATAATATTCTGTTTGCTAAATTGTTAATTCTCTTCAGACCAAGCAACGTATTTATCACTGGGATCAGGATTGTTCATACCCTCCAATGCGTGGTTGTTGTTACTCTCGGTCTTAACCATCACGAGATTCATCCATGCCGGACGGCCGTTTGTGTTAAGACGGGCTTTGTCATCCTGACAGTTAGTACCTGCATATCCACGGGTTACAGACATATTCAGGCGCTTGATATCAAAGAAAGCCTGACCTTCGCCCCAAAGCTCGATACGCTTGTTGGTGATAATCTGGTCAACAGGGAATTCGGTTGCAGGAGTAAACTCAGGATCACGTGATTTCATGAATTCGACGAACTGGGCTGGCAACTCATTGCCCTGCTGAACCTCGGCCTCTGCCCAGATGAAGTACATTTCCTCGACACGCATCAAAGGAATTGCAGTTGCTGCACCTACGTTAAAGTCATCCGTATCACCGTTACCCGGACGGAACTTGGCAGAACTGTATGCAGGATTATCCTCGAACGAACCTGCCTGTGTAACAGGGAACTGTGTCTGACCCTCCAGAGGACTGCCCTCGGGAGCGACGAACTCCAGCTTACGCCAGTCTGTATCAGGAATTCTGTCATACAGGTTCTTGTCTATCACAACGTACATACCTGTACCCAGACCGGTATAACCGAATGTCGTCTGGTTAGAAACCATTGATGTCCAGTTGATGATACCTGTCTGTACACAGGTATTGCTGCTGGTCTGCTGCATCGCCCACATGAACTGGCTGGCTGTATTGAAACCGGTTGCTGTGTTCAGGGCATCAGCCTTGGTAATAGGCTGTACACTTGTTGTATTGATAGACTTCTGTGCATATTCCGAAGCGTTGGCAAATGCCTCCTTGGACTTTGTCTCCTCGCCTATCTCGGCATAGTAGCTGGCATTCCACAAATACAAACGAGCCATCAGACCATATACACAAGCGATATCCGGCTGAATATTACCTTGTTCCTTAACTTTATTGTGAGAACCATCCAAATACTTTTCAGCTTCCTCCAGATCACTCAGGATAAACAGAGCCATCTCTTCGTGCTTGGCACGCGGATTGTTGGCAGCCTGCTCGGGGGTAGTCTTGTCCGTAATAATAGGCACTGTCAGGTAGCGTACGTCCATACCCTGCTCGTTCACATCTGAATAAATATCGTTGGGCAGGAACTCGAACATACGGGCAAGATCCAGATAGAGCATGGCACGGTATGCATAGGCATTGCCAAGATATGTAAGCTGCTCGTCAGTAGCTATCTCGGGATTGATGGCACCCACAAGCTGGTTTACAGACAACAGGTTGCCATAGTAGTAGTTCCATATGAACTGTGGGAATATGTAACCATCACCCTGATACTTATTCTCTTCCCATGCCCAGAATTGGCTATAATCAATCTCACCCGAATGATAACGGTCTCCCGTCATAAAGTCACGGACAATCATAACGGCAGGCAAGCCAAATGAATAATGTCTACTAGTGTCCCACACCTTCAGGGTTGAAGCAGGCAGGCCTGCTGCCATGTTTGCAGTTGCAGCAGGAGACTGAGCAACCTGCTCGTCAGTAGCCGTGCTGGACTGTGGGAAGGTCTCGTCAAGACATCCCGTCAGAGACGTCATGCTGAAGACAACTGCACCCAGTATTGCAATATTTATCTTTTTCATATCTTTATTATCTCTTAGTTACGACATTTTAGAAGCCAACCTGAACGCCAGCGCTGACAGAACGGATTGAACTATAGTAAAGACCACTGCTGGCACCGGTGACATCCATACGAGGATCCAGACCCTTGCGAGCTGACCATGTGTATAGGTTGTCGCCCACCAGGAATATACGTACCTTATTTATATGGCACTTGCGCAGCAGATGCTTGGGCAATGTATAGCCGAATGTCAGGTTGTTCAGAGTCAGGCAAGTTGCACTTGTCAGGAAACGGTCGCTGGCAGTAGCATTGTAGCTGTCACCTACGTTCAGGCGAGGAATATTGCTGGTAGGATTGCTGGTTGTCCAGGCATTCAGCTGGTCAATGTGGTATCCGTAACCAACAGAGAATGCCATCAGACTTGCATATTCGCTATCATAAACCTTGCCGCCCAGCTGGTATGTAAAGTCCAGACCCAGGTCAAAGCCCTTCCACGAGAAGCTGGTACCAAAACCACCATATAAACGAGGCAGCACATCACCGCATACATACATATCAGCAGTAGAACCGTTAGTTGTAGTAACAACCCTGTCAATAATCTTGTTGCCCTTATCATCACGCTCATAATCGCCAGATGGCAACATCTTGTACTGATTCATGTAATACAGAGCCATACCACCCTTTGTCGGATCGTAAGACTTGTCACCTGTTGTAGCATAAGTCTGCTCATTGTAAACACCGGCATACTTCTTGCCATAGTAAGAATAACGGCTCAGACCCTCGGAATAGAAGTTGCTGCCACTGCTGTAACCCATATACTGCTCTACATTACCGGTCTCTGGATCAAAACTGTATGCAACCTGTGACTTACGTGCATCAATAAGCTCGGTCATACGGTTCTTGTTCCATGTAGCATTTGCAAACAGGCTCCACTCGATATCCTTTGTACGTACTGCAACACCGTGCAGGTCGATTTCGATACCCTGATTGCTCATGTTGCCGACATTGTCATAGAAGCTGGTGTAACCGAACGAAGGAGCGTACGGTACGCTGGTTATAAGACCGATAGTACGGTTGTTGTAGTACTCGATGCTACCATAGAAACGATCCTTGAACATACTGAAGTCAAAGCCCGTGTTGAACTTTGCACTCTTCTCCCAGCTCAACTTCTCGTTCTTACCCAGTGTAGAAGGAACAAGAGAAACAGCACCATTACTGTTTACAATGCTGTAACGGTTGGTGTAGTAATAACCATTCAGACTACCATCGTTACCGTTCTCACCGTAACTGATCTTGAACTTCAACTCGTCAAGCCACTTTGCCTTTGCCATAAACTTCTCCTTGGAAATCATCCAACCGAAGCTTGCACTCCAGAATACACCCCAACGGTGATCAGGATGGAAGGCAGAAGAACCCTGAGCCATGATTGAAGCCTGTACGTAGTAGCGGCTTGCATAGTTGTACATAGCACGGAACAACCATGACTCGGTATTATAAGTACCATTTGTAGAACCGCAGTCGTCAACGATTACAGCACCGTCCAACTCCTTGTTCTGCTGTGAGAACATATTATGCTTGTTTCCGTACAAGTCCCAACTCTTGGCACGGTAGTACTCGTGAGCACCCATTACCTCGATGTCGTGATCGTCAAACTGACCCTGCCACCTCAGACGCTGCTGGAAGTTGGTGTTCAAGTCATAAGTTACCTCACGGGTAATGATACCGTTGCTACTTGCATACTGTCCAAAATATGGGTTGGTAATGCTTGTATAATCACGAGTGTTATAATAAACATTGTTTATGCTCGTGAATGTAATGTTCTTAGGCAGATAAACATCAATGGTACCAGTAGCGTTAAACGCGTTACCCTTGTATCTGCGAGTGTCAACCAGCAAGTCGCTGATAGGGTTGGACTGGCTCAGGTAAGGACGGCTCAGACCAAGTGCGCCGTTGCCGTCACCATAGTCATAAGTCTTGATGCCGGCATTCTGATTGTAAATCACGTTACCGAACTCATCACGTACGAACACAGGATAGATAGGAGCAATATTATGCAAGGCAAAGAGGTTTCCCACGTTCGTTTTCCCCTCGTTGCTCATATAGCTGCGGTCGGTATGCGAATACGAAACGTTTGCACCGGCCTTCAACCACTTCTTCAGCATATAGTCTGCCTTCAAACGTGCCGTCAGGCGCTCGTAGTTGCTGTTGTAAGTGATACCCTTGTTGCCCAGATAGTCCGTACTGATATAGTATGTACCCTTGTCCGAAGCACCGCTGGCACTTACTGTGTACTGCTGGCGCAAGCCGTTGTGATAAATCTCGTTGTCCCAGTTGTCAGGAATCAGATAGTACTTGTTGCCATCCTTGCCTGTAACCACGTTACCCAGGGTAGCATTAGGATTAACCTTGCCGTTTGTACCGATGAAAGCCTCACCCTCGGGAACGTTATACACCTGATATCCGAGACCATAACCATTAGTGCGGTCAATCATGTTGGCATTAGCCCACTTCCATGCACCATCGCTGGTCATACCACGCTGGTTCTTGGCATAGCTATAAAGTCCCTTGTAATAGGTCTCGTAGTAACCGCGAGGATCGCTGATGACATCATAGTCGCGGTTGCCCTTCATGTTGGAACCCCACTTTGCCTCGAAGTTGATCTCGGCATCCTTGTGACGCTTACCTGTCTTGGTTGTAATGATGATAACACCGTTACCGCCACGTGCACCGTACAAGGCTGTAGAAGCAGCATCTTTCAACACAGTCATGCTCTCCACATCGGCAGGGTTGATGTCATTCCAACTGCCATCGTATGGACTGCCGTCCAGCACAATCA
>OMQX01000063.1 GCA_900313335.1 uncultured Prevotellaceae bacterium | reverse complement strand
ATATATGTATTAGCTTTAGGGTAAATACGGTTCTGAGTTGCATGTAGAACATGTCGAATGACGGAAGCATCATGAACCGTGGCTTCAGCACTGTGCCTACAGGCAGTCTTCTCCACGAGAAGGTGGCGTATGTTTCCCGTAACTTACGTTTTGCGTAGCATTGTTCCTCGGATGTAAGGTGTTTCCTGTTATTCCAGTAGAAATAGCACATGCTGATAAACTCCTTCCATCTGCGTTTCTCGAGGCGTAGCAGTATCTTGTCAGATACCTTGCGTTCTTCCAGCTGTTTCCTGAGCAGGAGGCGGCTGTCAAGGATCTCAAGACGTCTGACACTTACCCTGTGTGTGACGGAGGATGGCATCTGGTAGTAATAGTATCTGCCTTTGCCCAGTTTCACGTATCTGGCATTCAGGAGGATAAGGTGTGTCACGGTCTCGTCGCTGTGCTGGCCGTATTCTGCAAGTGCGGGCATGTCCTGCTCCAGTGGTGAGCGTGACATTCCGTTGGGGGCAAAGTCGTAAAGGATGCTCCAGTAGCATGCTTCTTCGCCTGTCATGAGGCTGGGAACCTGTGGATTTGTTCTGAATGCTGTCTTCCGGTTGGTCTCGGAATCCACGAGATAGAGGTCGAATGTGACGAAATCCAGTTTGGGATTCTCCAGAAAGTCATTTACGCACAGTTCGATAGTGTTTTCAGCGATTTCATCGTCAGCATCGATCATTGTCATGAATTCGCCGCTTGTGTGCTTCATGCCTTCGTTACGCGCAGCAGGTGCTCCGCTGTTGACGGGCATGCAAAGGGCAATAATACGGCTGTCCCTGGTCAGGTATGTATCTATGACGTCTTGTGTCCTGTCCGTTGATGCATCGTTGATGACAATAATCTCCAGGTTCCTGTATGTCTGGGACAGAAGTGAGTCCAGGCATCTCGGCAGAAGATCCTCGGCATTGTATGCGGCAACGATTATGGAGACAAGACCTGTGGTCACGGTGAGTGAATTATTTTCCTTGTTTGAATTTCAGTATGGAATATGCGGTACAGAGCAGGGTCAGTGTTATACCGCATGTCCAGTATTGCCATCCGTCCAACTTAAGGCATACGGCGTATGTTGCGAATAGGAAGAGGCTGAAGACAATAAGGTCTGCAATGCGTCTTGTCGAGAAGCGGACGTCATATTTCCATCGGGATATTGCCATTACAAGGAGCATGTCCAGGAAATTCTGGAAGGTTAATGCTATGCCCATGCCTAACAGCCCGTACATTTCGTAACCTACGAGTACAAGCAGTATGTCAATTGCTCCGACCGTATTTATGAACAGGAAGGTCTTGTTGTCTCCTGCTGCCAGCGACATATATGCGTTGGGCAGGTATATAGCCCTGAACAGCAGGCCGATTGTCGTAACCTGTGCCATTGGTACAATGCTTTCGAACTTGCCGCTTAGCAGCAGGGGTACGATAAGTGGCAATACGACAATCATGGCTGACAGGAGCGGTGTTGCCAGCATAATGGTTACATCCTGCTGTTTCAACAGGGTGTCGGTCCTTTCCTTTATATTTGCGAACACTCCGGACAGGCGCGGGAAATAGTCCGTTTCCATCGCGGCGAATACAAGTCCGGCGTATGTCATTGTAAGGGTATACCCTGCGTTGTAGAGACCTACGAACTTGAGCGAGGCGAAGTTGTTGAGGTAGGCTTGTATGCATAGTATGGATGCGTGTCCGATGATGCTGCATATTACGAAATTGAAGCCGACGGACAGTGCCTTGTGGCCTTCACGCAATTCCTTTTTTGTATATACCAATTGGAAACGCTCTGCCTTCCTGCTGAAGGCTATGGTGAGTATCATGCTGGCGGCACAGAATGCCAGTATTGCGGGCAAGACGCCTTCGATTCCATATAAATAGTATATGGGAAGCGTTATGACGATTCCTGCTACTACGTTCAGTACCGATACGGTTGCCAGTGAGTTTAATTTCCTGAGTCCTTTCAGTACTGCCAGTTCTCCGCATGTGACGGTACTGAAACCTACTGCCGGCGACAGCAGGATGTATCCCCATGTATGACTGGAATCGCCAAACGTGAAACGTGACAGGGGGGCAGCAAGCAGTATGCATACCAGTATCCCGAAGAGGGCAAGTAGAATTACCCATGAGCGTAGGACGGCGACTTGTAGGGTAATATCGTTCCTGCACCGGGCTTTTTCTTCATCGCTACAGGCTTCTTCCCATTTGTCGTATGCCGCAGAAACGCCTCTTACACCGCTGACATCCAGTCCCAGGTTGCTTGTGCTGTGGACGAATTCACGTGTCTCGTTATAGATGGAGTAAAGGCCTATACCCTCTTCCTCGAGCAGTTTGGCAACAATCTTGGTGCGAACAAGGCTCAGGAGTATGGTCAGTCCTTGTACGCCACCGAACAGGGTGTTGGCTTTCAGTATGTTTTTATATGTAGGATTCATTCAAAGTACAAAGATAAGGAATATTTTTGTATTTTTGCAGTCGCAATGGACAGAAAACGTATAGAATATATCGACTTGGCCAAGGGAATATGCATGCTGCTTGTGGTTCTCGGTCATTTTCAGGAGAAATATGGGTATGCTCAATTCCAGGATTTGAACTATACTTTGTCATACGTACGCATGCCCTTGTATTTCTTCTTGAGCGGTATATTCTTCAAGACCTATGATAATTTCAGGTATTTCCTGACCAAGAAGATAAACCATCTGGTCATTCCTTATCTGGTATTCCTGGTACTGGGGTTCGTTACGTTCCGCAATTTCCCTATTTGGTTCCTGAGCAGCCTGTTTTATTCAAATATGCTGTTCTATGGGTGCAGGAGGCTGGAGATGTACTGCTCCAACAAGTATGTCCTGCCTATATCATGTGTGGTGCTGTCTGTCACAGGCTTCTTCCTGCCGGGTGGCCAGGGATGTGACAATCAGCTGGCAGAACAGATATATTATATGGAGACTGCAATGACGTGTCTGGGTTTCTATTATGCCGGTTATGCCTTGAGGACGTATACAGATTTCATACAGCCTGAGAGGAAAACGGGACTGGCGTATGATATCCTGATTATAGCCGTGTGTGTCGGCATAGTGGCTTTTGTAGGGTGGTACTACGATTATGCAGATACGGGATTCCGCCTGAACTTTTATGGCTATTCGATTATAGGGATGTATGCTGCGGGTCTGGCCGGATGTGCTGCTGTCGTGGTTTTGTCCAAGCGGCTGAACCATATCCCGTATATATCGTTCATCGGGCGATACAGCATAATTGTGCTGGTTACTCATTTCCCGTTGATCTACTATGTGGGGAAGTTGTTGCCGGATGAGAGGCTTCTGACGGTTGTGCTGGTTTTCCTCCTGGAGATACCGGTAATATTGGTAGGGAAGCGTTATTTCCCGCACATCCTTGCACAAAAGGAACTTATACCATTGGACAGGACGGAATCATAATGTGATTCTCCATTGCTTGTAGACAATGCCTCGTCCACCGAAGCCTTCCTTCTGCTCTATGAGTTTCTCGTTCAGTACCTTGCCTTCCTGTTCGTTGCTGGTGCCTATGTCAAAGTAGGTGTAGCCCGAGGTACGGTATTTGTCGATCAGGACGCTATACAAAAGGTCTATAGCTCCGTTCTTTTTGCCCATTTTATCGGCATGTGCGTACTGAACGTGGATAGTTTGCGGATTTGTGGCATATACCACGGCTCCGGCACGTGCGATGTTGTCGCTGTCCAGGCACAGGTAGATGTGGATGTTATCGGGGAATCTTGAATGCAGCATCTTCATCTCTTCCAGCGAGTGAACGGGAGCTGCGCCGTATTTATCCCTCAGGTTCTCGACCATAATGGGCCAGAATGTCTCTATATCAGCATCTTCTGTTATATGCATGCCTGCTTCCAGGGCTCTTTTCAGACCTCTCTTTCTCCTGCGTTCCCAGGGTGTCGGCATGTTGCCGTCCATCTTGATTGTACAGGAGAGGTTGCAGCATGCCAGTGTGGCATTGTTGCGCCATAGCCAATATTCGTCTTCCTGTGACGGGTACTGGCAATATATCGAGGGGATCTGCTTATAGTACCACCCGGTAAATCCGTGCTCCCTTAAATACGCAATTGTCAAGGTAAATATATTGCCTACGTCTGTGGCATGGATCTTGGTAGTCAGGATCAATCCGCCGTATGTGAGTCCCTGATGGCTATACAGGATGCGGTCGTCTTCGTTGGCGGGCATTATGGCTGACAGTTTTCCCTTGTCGTCATAGTACATCAGGGAATGGTCATCGAAGCGTTCTGCATGGTAATCCATGTAGTCGCGCAGGAACAGGAAGGTTCCGTTCCTTGCGCCGCGAACAAAAGCGTCCCACTCCTGTTGCTTATCTCTTGTATATCGACAGATATTCATCAAAGTTGCGGATATAGTCTTCCTCGCTGTATGGATGACTGGCAAGAACCAGACATAGAGCGCCAGTGGTAAATTCGCGTTCCTGTGCCCAGATGCCGGGGGGAACCAGCAGGCCGCGGAACGGACGGTTGAGAAGAACGCTCTTCTCGTGTGTGCCATCGCTCAGGTACACTTCCAATGCTCCGCTTGCAGCAATGATAAACTGCCAGCATTCCTTGTGTGCATGCGCCCCCCGGTCCTTGCCGGCAGGGACGTCGTATATGTAGAATACCCGGTTGATGGCAAAGGGTATCTGAACATGCTCGTACAGGTATGTAAGGCTGCCGCGGGGGTCTTCCTCCTTGGGCAGGTCAAACAGCTTGCAGTCATCAATTGTGTATTTCATTCGGGAATTTTGATTTGGGGTTTATAGGCGGGATTTTACGCAGGCATAGCCTACAAGACGGTCATAGCGGCCGCCCTGATCGCGGAAATAGACAAAGGTCTGATATTCGTTCTCGGTCTGCCAGAAATCTCCCATTGTCTTTCTGGTCGACCCGTCTTCCAGTATATACTGGTAATTGTAGAATCCTTGTTTCAGCATAATGGCTGCTTCGTAGCAGCGGCTTGCCTGGTTGTATTCCATGCGGCAGGCGGGATCGCATTCCCCGTTGCTCCATTGGCCGTTTACGTATACGTCACCGTTAAGCTTGGGGCTTCTCAATGCAAAATGCACAATTACATATTCGGATTGCGTATTGTTGTCTGTCTGGTTTTGTGTACGGGGGTAGAAGGCTCCGTTCTGGTCCTCGGCAGACAGGTAGTTGATTTCTACGATATTTTCCCAGAGAGTGGCATGGTAGAAGGGCTCGTACCATCGCATGTTGTCCACGTTCATGCCGCTTACGTGTACATCCAGTATTTCGAATTTGTAATATTCGTTTCCAGCGGGGAAGATCAGGTCTTCGCGATGGGTCCACTCCAAACCGCGGTTGCTGCGGATATTTGCCGGTATATTACTTACGGTACGCGTTGGTCTGCGGTTCTGGGTTACAACGGTATGGATCTGGCTGTTGGGGTCCAGAACATCCAGATTCCCGTATCGCATGCCAAGTGTTACCTGTTGGTGAGAGTTGTTGCAGTCGATGTCTGTATTGGAACTGATCTCGCAATTGATGCCTGCAACATCCTCGTAGACCTGGAACCTGCTTTCCAGAACAGGTCCTTTGTCCTCCTCGCCGTCCTCGAAGATCAGCAGCTTGTAATTGCCGCTTAGCAGGACGGTTGTGTTCTCGTTAGGTATGGACAGTGAGTAATGTGTGTATATTTGTGTAGTGTTGAAACTGGTGTGATAGTTGTCAACGGGCAGGTTGTTAAGCCCTCCCAGCCATTCGCTCTCGAACATTTCATCGGAGCCTTGCCAGTCCCATGTGCAGTGTTCCAGCCGGTAGATGTAGCGGTGGTAGTCGTGGCTCATCTCGTCCCATGAGAATGTCAGGTATGACGAACTGCCCAGCTTTATGACGGCAGGAAGCAGTGGGTTGCTGTCCTTTGAGACCTGCAGGGTCCTGATATTATTGTCATAGACCATATTCTGGGACGTGGCACTCCCGGCTATTGACATAAGCAGTAGCGGAAGCATCAGTCTTATTATGGTTCTAATATCTTGCATTTTCTTGCGGGTCTCTGGTTGACGGTTATTTGCCTTTTACTATTGGCAGGTGCCAGTGGAACTTGACGGCAAGGCATCTTACGGAAATGACGACTATGCTGGAGATAAGGGCATTTACTGCTTCGTTCAGTCCACAGGAATAGAGAATGGCGTAGACGATGCCTCCGGCAACGCATGCCAGGGCATAAATTTCCTTGCGGAAGATAAGTGGCACCTCGTTAATCAGCACGTCACGGATTACACCGCCAGCGGCACCTGTCATCGAACCCATCGTAATCGCAACCCACATGGGAAATCCCATCTGCAGGGTCTTTTCGATGCCGACTACGTTAAACAGGGCAAGACCGATAGTGTCGAATATGAACCATGTGTTCTCTCTCCTTACCAGGTGTTTGCTGAAAATATGTACAAAGACAACTGCAATTGCGCACCAGATAAAGTAGATGCTGTTCTCCATCCAGAACGGGTGGATGTCAAGCATGATGTCGCGCAGGGTACCTCCACCGATGGCAGTGGCCATACCGACGATCCATGCTCCGAATATGTCAAACTGTTTTGCACTGGCAAGCCTGATGCCGGACAGGGCAAAGGCAAACGTTCCGATGAACTCAATTACCAGGAATGAGGTGGGAATGCGTACTGTTACGGCAAGGTCCGTGAACAGCTTGACTAAATCCTGCCAAATAATTTCCATAGCTGCAACTGTATTACGATACCAGACCGATTTCCTTCCATTCAGCGGCAACACGCTGAGCATCTGCGAAAGCCTGTTCCTCGCTGACGTCATAGGTGTCCAGCAGGGCATTCTTCAAGTCTTCGACAGTAAACTCCTTGCCAACGACTGCCTTCCACATATCTGCAGCAGATTCGTTCAGGTTTATTACCTTGGAAAAGTCTATGTTCTTCATTCCGTATGCAACAACGACATACTCGCCGCATACCTCACGTAGTTGGAATCCTTCCTTGATTTTCATATTTTATAATTTGTTATACTATGGCTCTGTATATCATCAACAGATATTTGCGGTATGGCAACAGCCTGCGCCATCGTTGGATATTCCTGATTAGTTTTGGGTCATCCGCATTGATCGTACGGGTAGGGCGGATGTATTGTTTCACGACGCCGCAGACATCATTTTTCCTGCAATGTTCGGTGCCGACAAGATTACCGTCTCCCATCAGGGTTATTTCGTCACCGTCCATCTCTATGATTCGGTGCAGTACGAAATGTCCAGGGGTGATTTCTGCCAGGACGGCATCGCCTATGCGAAGCTCCTCGGGTGCATCCAGTACGACTTTGTCACGCAGATGTTCCAGGAATGGACGCATGCTCCATCCTTTGACCAGGATGGTGGCGCTGTTTCCTTCGCGGATGGCATCACGGACGGCTCCTAGCAGGATGTCATTCGGGATTTCCTTCCTGGGACCGGGGCTTACCGTGCCGTTTGCGTGTCTGTATTGCATGTGCATGGGCCATAATATGACCTTCAATGCCATGTCTGTAATCCTTCGTATTATTGTCCGGACCCTCATCTAATTGCAATTGTGTCGTGGCACAGGTGTGCGGCTTCGGCATTGGGCAGGCAGCCCAGTTCCCAGGTGTTGCATGTGCTTACAAAGTGTGTTACACTGTCGCATACACCGTTGTAAACGCGTTCGTCCCATTTCATGCTGCTGCAGGCAGGCAGAAGCATGGCAAATGCTTCGACGGGCTTAAGCTTGCGGATGCTGTTTTCGGGTTTCTGACGTATCCGCACTATTCCTCCGATGGGAGCCTGTACGTTACGATAGCATGGTGTCTTGCCGCTCCAGGGCGAGCCAAAGGCAACGGGAATGCCGTCTACCATGCGGATTACGGGATTGTCGTCGTTCATCAGGTCACAACCGGGTATGTTGTCATACCACAGACGTGTATGTGTGCTCTTGCCTGTTCCGCTGGGGGCTGTCATCATATATGCCTTTCCGTCACAGCGGATTACGCTGGAATGCATCAGTATGGTGTCTGATTCTGCCGTTGCAAATGCGTATGACATCATCATGCAGTTGTTCAGTCCGAAGTTCTGCTGGTTCCATGTTCCTTCGTAAAGACGTACTGTGCATTTGCTGAAGTCCTTATTGCTCTGCATACGTGAGCAAAGGT
>OMQX01000135.1:4175-9911 GCA_900313335.1 uncultured Prevotellaceae bacterium | reverse complement strand
TGTATAAAATGCAAAGAAGATACAGAATGGTATCATATACTGCTGCCCATTGCCCTGTGTGCAAGTTTTGTAGTCAAGCCACTGACACCACTGACAGATGTACTTACCGCACTTACATTCTGCGCATTCAGCAGAATATTCAAGACCAACATCCTGATCTGGGTTGGCAAAATATCATCAAGTCTGTTCCTGCTGCATGCATTTGTACGCCTGTTCATGTACGAATGGATTGACTGCAGCAAGATTATTATACCTGCCACCATCCTGTTCCTCCTGATTACATTTACATTAAGCTGGCTGCACCACAAATATATTCCGGAAAATAAACCTTTACGGAAAAAGCCTATCTAATCTACTAAAACTGTGAAATGACGAAAAACAAATATCTGACCTGGATATTATCAATCCTTATAATGCTGGTATTCTGCATACCCGCATTTACACGCGTCCTGCTGCATCAGGACAACATCCTGTACCTCGTCTGGAGTATTGTGCTGTGCGTTCCACTAGTATACGTCCTGCAACACATACGCAGCAAGATCGTTTTCTGCATACTGTTCTTCTGCCTTATGATGCTGTCCGGCACCGAGATGTTCTTCATCGTAGGCCAGAAGTGCCTTGTCCAGACGGCACACATACCCGCCATAGTAACATCGCCCCATGCCGAGTCATCACACTTCCTGGACAACAACATGATGTACATGGCATGCACGCTGCCCCAGCTGATATGCGGTATCACCGCCATGGTCATCCGGTGCATGCTGCCCTCCAGCAGATGCACTTCTCTGAGACGGTGCGCCGCCGCATGGCTTGCGGTTTTGTGCGCCCTTGTAATGGGCGGCTGGCTGCAGGTCGCACCCTATAACATCATCAAGTGCTGCGCCCTGGCTGCCCGTCAGGGATATACCAAACACCGCATGGTCCCCATGGCCCAGGGGATGACCTTCAATGCAACCAGGCCCGACACCGGCGGACGCGAATACTATGTGATGTGCGTCGGCGAAAGCCTGCGTGCAGCCAACATGGGGATAAACGGATACGGACGGCCCACGACACCCCTGCTGCAGGCGATGGACAACATGGTCTCCTTCACCGACTTCTACTCCACCGCCACACTCACCATGTACTCCGTGCCCATGATGATTACAAGGGCCACGGTGGACGAGTACAACCTGAACTACAAGGAATACGGCATACTGAAGCCCTACAGGGAGTGCGGCTTCAAGACCATAGTGATAAGCCCCGGGAAACTGCTCACCTACGAGAAATACCTGACCCGCGGCGCGGACACCGTCTATAATGTCAGGAAGGATGCAGTCATACCCGCCCTGGTCGATTCGCTTACACAGGCATACCCCAAGGTATTCTTCCTGATACAACTGTACCAGTCACACTGCTACTTCGCCAACTTCACCCCGGAATATGACAGGTACCATCCCAATCTGGTCAGCGACAAGGAGTCTGCCAGCAAGGACCTGCTCGTCAATGCATACGACAATACCGTCCTGTACACCGACTACATCATGAGCAGCATCATACATGCCATAGACAAGCCCGACACACGCTCCACATTCCTGTTCGCCTCGGACCACGGCGAGGTACTGGACATGGACAAGCCGCGACGCAACCAGGCACACAAGGATGCCGCACGCAGAATCAGGGAAATCCGCCATGAGCCCGTCAATGCCGACTACCTGTTCTATACAGCCTGCGACATGGCCGACATCACCATCGACAGTATATACTGGAAGCCCGAATACAGCCTGCTCTCGCCCGAATTCAAAACACACGAGCGCAAGGTCATGCTGCCCGACGGCTTAAGCGTGCTAAGACCCAAAGCAAAACGGTGAGAGCGGTTAGCAGTTTAGCGAAAGAATCATATATAAAGATCAACGCCTGCTGGTCACCAAAAACCAACAGGCGTTGTTTGTTCCACTAAACAGTAAGTGCCAATCAGTCGTCGTTCCCCGCGTTGCCACCCGGGGGTGTCGTGCCGCCGCCAGGGTGGTAAAGTAAGGTCGTCTTTCTGAGGTTTGACCACAGCAGCTATTCGGCACGGTATGTCTCGCAGCCTTGGGAAACGACGTTGTTGATGAATGTGGCGTGCTTGCTGACGTCGGCCTCGGCATGGTTCAGATACAGGGCCAGACTCTGGGCAAAGAGGGTTTCGTCCTTTGCCGCATTCTGCAACAGCAGGTGGGACATGATGACGTCTGCTGCCATCTCGTACAGATGGCGTGCGCACAGGTCCAGCACCTCCTGGTTCTCGGTTTCCTTGACTGCTGCGGTGGCTACGTTGAACTTTTCCGCCATTGCCCGGACGCGGCCAAGGCTGGCAGCATCGACAACACCTTCGGCCTGCTGCTCGTAATCGGCTATGACGCTTGCATACATGCCGTTGGTTACGTAGCGGATTGCTGCTACGGTCTGCAGCTGGGTTGTACCCTCGTATATGCTGGTAATGCGTGCATCGCGGTAGATGCGCTGACAGGCATATTCCAGCATGAAGCCGCTGCCGCCGTGTACCTGGATGCAGTCGTAGGCGTTCTGGTTGCAGTATTCGCTGTTCATTCCCTTGGCAAGGGGTGTGAACGCGTCTGCAAGCTTCTGGTATTTCTTCAGTTCCTGACGCTCCTCGGGGGTAAGCTTGCGTTCACGTGCAATGTCCTCGAGCGCCTTGTAGATGTCTACGTAGCGTGCCGTCTGGTAAAGCAGGGCACGGCCGGCATCCAACTTGCACCTGATATTGCCTATCATTTCCTGAACGGCAGGAAACTCGATTATCGCCTTGCCAAACTGCTTGCGGTCACGGGCATATGAGACGGCCTCGCTGTAGGCTGCCTGCGACAGTCCCACACTTTGTGCGGCAATGCCCAGGCGTGCGCCGTTCATCAGTGACATGACGTATTTTATAAGGCCCAGCTTACGCTCACCGCAAAGCTCGCACTTGGCATTCTTGTAGACGAGCTCGCATGTTGGGGAGCCGTGGATTCCCAGCTTGTTCTCTATACGACGGACATCGACGCCGCCATTGCGCTTGTCGTAAATGAACATGGACAGGCCACGGCCGTCGCGTGTGCCGGCCTCGCTACGGGCAAGTACCAGGTGGATATCGCTGTCACCATTGGTGATGAAACGCTTAGAGCCGTTCAGACGCCAGCAGTCATTCTCCTCGTCGAATGTTGCCTTGAGCATAACGCTCTGCAAATCCGAACCTGCATCGGGCTCGGTGAGGTCCATGGACATGGTCTCGCCGGCACAGACACGTGGTATGTACTTCTGGCGTTGCTCCTCGCTTCCGAAGCAGTACAGCGTCTCGATACAGTCCTGCAGGGACCATATATTCTCGAATCCCGCATCGGCCGCCGATACCATCTCATTGGCTGCGGTATATACTGTTACGGGCATATTGAGACCATTGTAGCGGCGTGGCATGGTTACGCCGTTGAGGCCTGCCTGAATCATAGTCTCGAGATTTTCGTATGTCTTTTCGGCATAGCGTACACGACCATTCTCGCAGTGGGGGCCTTCGGCATCAACTGCTTCGGCATTAGGTGCTACGACATTTTCCATAATGTCACCAACGACATCCAGTATACGGTCATAGCTGTCCATTGCATCTGCATAATCCTGGGGAGCATCTGCATACACGTCCTTGTCTGCATAGTTACGCTCCTTCAATTCTACAATCCTCTGCATAAGAGGACTGTTCTCAAGTTCAAATTTGATTTGTTCGTTGTACATATCCTTTTATTTCGAGTTTTGCTTGTAATATTTTATCATCTTTGGCAGCACTTCCTCGACTGTACCATTGATTACATAGTCAGCAATCTGGTTGATTGGGGCATTCTCGTCGCTGTTGACAGAGATGATAATGCCGCTCTCCTTCATTCCTGCGACATGCTGAATGGCACCGGAGATACCACATGCGATATAGACCTTGGGGCGGACTGTGACTCCCGTCTGTCCTATCTGCAAATCGTGGTCGCAGAAGCCTGCATCAACTGCCGCGCGGCTTGCGCCTACCTCGGCATGCAGTACCTTTGCCAGGTCGTACAAGAGGCCAAAGCCTTCCCTTGAACCTACGCCATAACCGCCTGCCACTATGATTGCCGCTCCTTTCAGGTTGTTCCTTGCTGCCTGGACATGGCGATCCAGGACCTTGGTAACATACTCGGTCTCCGGAACAAACTTGGCAACATCCTGAAGAATAACCTCACCCTTGTAGTCAGGATCCAGGATCTCGGCCTTCATTACGCCCGAACGGACGGTAGCCATCTGTGGGCGGTTCTCGGGATTTACGATAGTTGCAACGATATTGCCTCCAAAGGCCGGGCGGATCTGGTATAGCAGTTCGTCATAGTGCTTGCCTGTTTTCCTGTCCTCATGCGGGCCGATTTCCAGGGATGTACAGTCTGCTGTCAGGCCGCTGTGCAGGGCACTGCTTACACGTGGGCCCAGATCGCGGCCGACGACATCGGCTCCCATAAGGCATATCTGTGGTTTCTCCTGCTTGAACAGATTAACCAATACTGCGGTATGCGGCTTGCTGGTATAGGGACTGAGTCCTTCTGCATCAAAGATATGCAATTTGTCCACGCCATAGGGTATAATCTGTGATTCTACCTTGCCTGTTATACCGCTTCCGGCTGCTATGGCCTCCAGCTGGACGCCCAACGTATTGGCGAGTTTACGACCCTTGGTCAACAACTCCTGGCTTACCTCGACAACCTTTGTGCCTTCAAGCTCACAATATACAAATACACTGTTCATGGGTACTATCCAATTGTATGGGAAGCCAAAAGCTCCACGATCAAACCGTTTATATCCTCGTCGCTGTCTGTCAAAACCTTGCTTTCCTTTGCTTTGAAGACTATATTCTCAACCGCCTTAACCTTGGTAGGCGAACCGGCAAGGCCGCACTGCTGTAAATCAGCATTGACGTCTGCGCATGTCAGCTGGGCAATCCTGAGATATGGCTTCTGTTCGTACTGCTCTGCGTAAGGAAGGTCGGAATATCCTGTGCCCGGTTCAAGTTCCATTGGAGCCAAAGCTCGCTTGTACTTCATCACACGCCTTACGTTACGCGGACGACAGGGAGCTGCACTGCCGTTGACTGTCAGTACAACCGGCAATGGGCTTTGCACAGTTTCCACACCGCCGTCGATATGGCGCCTGACCGTAATAACCCTGTTTTCAAGGGAAATCACCTCCTCGGTATAAGTTATCTGGTTCATGCCCAGTTTCTCTGCAACCTGGGGGCCTACCTGAGCAGTATCTCCGTCGATGGCCTGACGACCTCCGATAATCAAGTCGACATCAGGGCAGACGTGCTTGATAGCTGTACTCAATGCATAGCTGGTAGCAAGGGTATCGGCACCTGCAAAGGCACGGTCGGTAAGCAGATAGCCGCCGTCTGCACCGCGATACATGGCCTCGCGTATAACCTCGGCAGCCCGGCCTGGTCCCATGGTTATCACATTTACGGTAGTGCCGGGATTGGCATCCTTCAACCGGAGTGCCTGTTCCAATGCGTTGAGATCCTCGGGATTGAAGATAGCAGGCAAGGCGCTGCGGTTCACAGTACCCTCGGGGGTCATAGCGTCTGGACCGACATTGCGTGTGTCAGGCACTTGCTTGGCCAGTACAACAATGTTCAACTTCATCTTTTATCTATTTATTATTATTTTCGGTGTATATACAATTTCGTACAAAAGTAATGCTTTTCTGCGAAAT
>OMQX01000135.1:0-4047 GCA_900313335.1 uncultured Prevotellaceae bacterium | reverse complement strand
GGCAGATCTGGAACCTACCATGGCAACAGTCGATTGCATGGGGGTCGGATATGGTATAAACATCAGTCTTAACACCTATAGCGCAATACAGGGGAAAGAGGATGTCAAGCTTTGGATTTACGAGTCAATACGGGAAGATGCATTTCAGTTGTGGGGATTTGCCACGAAAATTGAACGTTCGCTGTTTCTGGAACTTATTACCGTCAGTGGCATAGGTGCCGGTATTGCACGCATGATTCTCTCAGCCATGACGCCATCGGAACTATGCAATACGATTGCCGATGGCAATGTAAAGATGCTGAAACAGGTGAAAGGCATAGGTCCCAAGGCGGCACAGCGCATTATCGTTGACCTGAAGGACAAGATTGTCCCCTATATTTCCGAGGCAGGATATACCATTGGTCCGAAAGGTGACAGCGGTTCCGTCAATATTGACAGCGAGGTTATGAACGAGGCCGTACAGGCCCTGACAATGCTTGGATTCAGTCCTGCGCCTACAAGCAAGGTCGTGCGGGCAATCCTGCAGGATAATCCGGATGCACCTGTCGAAAAGGTGATAAAACTGGCATTAAAATCCCTCTGAATACAATAAAGGCAGGTTGCGCTGCGTTATCTATAACGTGAGCCGACAACGAAGCATACTGCGTTTTATGGCGGTAGCAGGCATCTGGATGCTTGTTACCGGTTTTGTCGTACCAAACAGTGCACCTTTTTTTATTTCGCGCACGTATACATACGGGCAGGCCATGGTGGACACGGTTGTCAAGCGCAAACCCAAATTCTCTGTCCGGCGTACGACAACAGAGACGACCGATGATGTCCGTCACCGCTCGTCTGACCTGAAGGACCCGGACAACCTGAAAACCGACGTCACATACGATGAGAAGAACGGCACGTACAATGTAGGTACTACCATGGTTGATGCCAAGGAGCTGTCTAATGACAGGAAGAAGGACAAGAATACGAAAGCCACAAATACCAACCAGGGAAAGAGTAAGGCTGACGGCACCCAGCAGAGCAATGTGAAGATGGGTAGTTTCCTGCCTGCAAACCAGAACGGAATGACGCTGGGCACTGCTACCAGCTATCTGACTCCTCCTCTGGAGATGACTGCAAAGGAGTATCTGGACTGGAGCCTGAAAAAGAGCATGGCGCAATACTACCGTCAGCGCAATCAGGAACAATACGAGACATCGGGCAAAAACAAGTTTGACTTTACTGACCTGCATTTCTCCCTGGGACCTGCTGAAAAGATTTTCGGTCCCGGCGGAGTACGTATCAAGACTCAAGGTTCGGCAGAACTGAAGATGGGAGCAAACATGAAGTCTACTGACAACCCATCACTGGCAGCAAACCGCAGAAGCACCTTCGGCTTTGACTTTGACATGAAAATCAACCTGCATGTAAACGGTAAGATCGGCGACAAAGTCAACATGAACCTTAACTACAACTCTGGTGCGACATTCGACTATGATGCTCAGAACCTGAAACTGAAATACGAAGGCAAAGAGGACGAAATAATCAAGCTGGTCGAGGCTGGCAACGTATCCATGCCGTCTAACATGAGTCTGGTGCCTGGTGTCAGCAGTCTGTTCGGTGTACGTACAGACCTGCAGTTCGGCAAACTTAAGATGCAGACTGTCATCTCACAGAAGAAGAGTGCGTCCAAGAGCGCAGGCAGCAAGGGTGGGTCAAATACAAACAGTTACGAGTTCAACGCGACGGAATATGAGGAAAACAAGCATTTCTACCTCACACATTTTTTCCGGGAGTCTTACGACAAGAATATGAGGACTCTGCCCACTGTTGCCAGCGGCATTGAGATAAAAAGAATCGAGGTATGGGTAACGAACAAGACTGGATCCATAAACAATACCCGCAATATCATAGCTCTGACCGACCTGGGCGAAAGCCAACAAAAGAACATATACGGTCCATGGAAAGGTAACGGTACCGCTGCTCCAAGCAATGCAGGCAATGATGAATATGCTACACTGGCTGCAGAGAACGACCTGCGCGACATAAGCAAGGTTAGCCCAATCCTCGAGGACAAATATAACCTGAAGGGCTCGTTTGACTACGAAAAGTTGCAGAATGCACGGCTATTGTCGGCAAATGAGTATCATCTGAACAAGGATTTGGGTACCTTGACGCTCAACAGCGCCTTGCAACCAGACGAGATTCTTGCTGTTGCCATAGAGTACAGCTACGGTGCCACAACGTACCAGATAGGTGAATTTGCAAGTAATGTAAACAATTCATCGCAGACGTTGATGGTCAAGATGCTGAAGGGTAGCGCCAACACGCCTTCCATCCCTACCTGGCGACTGATGATGCGCAACGTCTATTCGTTGGGAGCAAGCACTACTCAAAAGGAGAAATTCAAACTGGACATCAAGTATCAAAGCGACTCCTCAGGTGTATATCTGACTTATCTCCCCGAGGATACCCTTAAGAACACTATCCTCCTTCGCGCCCTGGGCCTGGACCGTCTGGATGCCAACAACAAGCCCAACCCTAATAACCAGTTTGACTATGTCGAGGGCTATACCATTTACAAGGGACGCATATTCTTCCCTGTTACAGAGCCTTTTGGCGAGCATCTGCATAAATGGATAGAAGAACGTGGCGGCAAGGAAATGGCAGACAAATATGCCTTCCCCGAACTGTACACGAATACCCGCACGGTTGCAAAGCAGAAAGCAGAGAAGAACAAATTTATCCTGACCGGAGAATACAGGGGAAGCTCTGCCAACGAAATAGACCTGGGCGTAACCAACATTGCACCAGGATCTGTTATTGTGACAGCAGGCGGTGTAACCCTGAAAGAGAACACTGACTATACCGTTGACTATGCAATGGGACGAGTAGTTATCATCAACCAAAGCATCATTGATTCGGGAACAGCAGTAAATGCCTCTGTTGAAAGTAACGATACCTATGGAATGCAACGCAAGACCTTCCTGGGATTCAACCTCGATTACGAATTCAGCAAGAACCTTACAATCGGTGGTACCATACAATATCTGTCCGAGACACCGATGACCACCAAGATTTCTATGGGTAACGAAGCCTTGCGGAACGTACTGTGGGGTGCACATATCTCGTGGAAGCACAAGGCACAATGGCTTACAGACTGGATTAACAAGATTCCGTTCATCAATGTCACGAAACCGAGCCAGATAACCTTTGATGCACAGGTTGCACAGCTTATTGCAGGCCAGAGCAGCAATGCACAGGGCGGAGCCTCGTACCTGGATGATTTCGAGGACACGAAAAAGAAAACAAGCCTTATTCAGCCCACATACTGGCAGTTGGCTTCCACACCGACCAAGTATTGGGAGAGCCGTCTGTCCAACGACGAAAGGTATGGATATAACCGTGCCTTGATGGCATGGTACTGCATTGACCCCATCTTCACAAACCGCAACTCGACACTGACCCCCAGCCACATTAAGACTGATACGAAACAGTTGTCGAACCATTACGTGCGTCCTGTTTACGAACTGGAACTGTACCCCAACAAGAGCCAGACCAGCTACACGAGCAACAGCACGCTCAATGTAATGAATGTTGCCTTCTATCCCAAGGAACGCGGTCCGTATAACCTGACACGTGACGTTGACGACCATGGCTATCTCAATCTTCCCCAAACACGCTGGGGAGGAATGATGCGTAAGATGGACAATACCGACTTTGAGGCCCAAAATATCGAGTACATAGAATTCTGGCTGATGGATCCGTTCCACTATCAAAGGCAGGAGGGTGCAGCCACCGACCTCGGAGGCAATCTGTATTTCGACCTTGGTGAGGTAAGCGAGGATATTCTTAAAGACGGCAAGAAATTCTATGAGAGCGGAATGCCCATCTCCGAGGAAGGATCGTATCTCGAAAGGACTGCATGGGGACTTATCCCAACTACCAACAGTGTTACATATGCATTTAACAACGAGAGTGGTTCCCGTACAAAGCAGGATGTCGGCCTGAATGGTCTGAACGATGAGCAGGAACGCGAGTTTGGTATTTACCAGGACTTCTGGAATGACG
>OMQX01000061.1 GCA_900313335.1 uncultured Prevotellaceae bacterium | reverse complement strand
TTCTCGAAATGCTGGAACATCTGTTCACGCTTAAGAATCACACCACCCACGCGATAGATGGTTGTCGGCACCTGTAGTGAATCAAATTCACGAATGTACTTGTGACCACGTGGCGAGAAATTATCACCGCCATACTTGTGCAGACCCAGGTTGAATTCAGCACCGTGCTGGATAACCGTTGCATCCAGGCTGGAAAGAAGAACGTGATTCTCCTGATCCAGCTCGGGCACAGGAACTACAAGAAGTCCGTGGTACTTACGAGTGTTGCAGTCAACAATAGTTGAGCAAGAATAGGCTCCCGAACGATTAGAACGCAGGACTTCCTTGGGAAGGCTGTCTTCCAAATTCGTCATGAGAGTCTTGTCAAATCGTAAATAACTCATAAAAAATATTAGATTAAATAGTACTTTTTGCTACTCAAAGTTAAACATTTTGATATAAAACACTTTGTATAAATATATAAAAGTTGTATTTTTGTGCCGTATAACATATATATGGCTGTAATTGATGGCTAAACGAGTAGTAAAAATAAACGATTATCTCTGCAAAATCGAAGATATGCTGTCTACATTGACTCCCGAACAACGAGTCATTATCGAGGAAAGCATCACTTTGGTCAAATGCAAGAAAAACGAGGTAATCTACAAGGAAGGTGAAAAGCCCCGCCACATGTTTTGCCTGGTAGACGGCAAAGTCAAGATATACAAGGACGGTGTTGGCGGAAGACCACAGATAATCCGCGTACTCAATGCACCTGAATACTTTGCCTACAGAGCCTATATAGCCGATGAACCGTTCATCACTGCGGCTGCCGCATTCGAGCCATGTGTCATGTTAAAAATACCCCTGGACCTACTGATCGACTACATGCAAGGCAATGCAGCATTTGCATGGTTCTTTATCCAAAGGCTGGCACAGGATCTTGGTGTTAGCGACGAGCGCACCGTAAACCTTACACAGAAGCACATTCGCGGTCGTCTGGCAGAAAGCCTTCTGTTTCTGAAGGACAGTTATGGACTGGAGGAAGACGGAACAACGCTTAATATCTACCTCTCACGAGAAGACCTGGCAAACCTGTCAAACATGACGACATCAAACGCCATCCGCACACTCAGTGCATTTGCCAACGAAAAACTGGTAGCAATCGACGGGCGCAAGATAGCCTTTATGAATTTAAAGGAACTCGAGAAGATTAGCAAGATGGGATAATTACCTGTCAACCAATCAAATCCAACGCAATCTTAATCTTTTCCTCCATTGTAGCAGTTGCTTCTATCCAGTGGATTGGAATTCCCCTGCGCTCCTCCATACCACGGAACCAAGTCATCTGTCTTTTGGCAAACTGATGTATTGCAATCTCCAGTTGCCGGAACATTTCGTCGTACGAAAGCTCTCCTGTTAAATATAATGTCACATATTTGTATTCAAGCCCGTAACGGATAAGGCGCTCCGGAGTTAATGTCCTGAGCAAATCTCGTACTTCATCAACCATCCCCTCCTCAAGACGAGCCTTCAAGCGTCTTGAAATCTTCTCGCGTCTTAACTCACGGTCAATCCTTAAACCAATATTCAAACTGTTACGCTTCGGGAAACGCACGTTGCCCAATTCATAGCTTTTAAGGACACTTTCAATATACAGACCTGTGCCACCGCACATAATCGGATATTTGCCACGAGCCTTTATATCCATATAAGCATTCTGGAAAGCACACTGGAATTCATAAACGTTAAAACGATATCCAGCATCACAGATATCAATCAAATGGTAAGGTATATGTATAACATTACCATCCGCATCCAAAATGTCATAATCCTTCAAATCCTTGCCACTGCCTATCGTCATTCCACGATATACCGAGGTACTTAATGGTGCGAACCATCTGAGAAGTGTAAGAGTTCTCATTGTCGTACCAAGAAACAACCTGAACCTGATATGTATCCTCGTCAATCTTAGCAACCATTGTCTGAGTTGCATCGAACAGAGAACCATACTTCATACCGATAACGTCGCTTGAAACAATCTCGTCCTCAGTGTAACCGTAAGACTCTGTCTGAGCAGCCTTCATTGCAGCATTGATGCCCTCCTTGGTAATATCCTTACCCTTAACAACAGCTACAAGGATAGTTGTAGAACCTGTTGGAGTTGGAACACGCTGTGCAGAACCGATCAGCTTGCCGTTCAGCTCAGGAATAACCAGACCGATAGCCTTTGCTGCACCAGTTGAGTTAGGAACGATGTTCTGAGCACCTGCACGTGAACGACGCAGGTCACCCTTACGCTGTGGGCCGTCCAGAATCATCTGGTCACCTGTATAAGCATGAATTGTGCTCATGATACCGCTCTGGATAGGAGCATAAGCATGCAGGGCAGCAGCCATAGGAGCCAGACAGTTAGTTGTACAAGAAGCAGCAGAGATAATCTTATCATTAGCTGTCAGAGTCTTGTGGTTAACGTTGTAAACGATAGTTGGCAGATCGTTACCTGCAGGAGCAGATATAACAACCTTCTTAGCACCGGCTGTCAGGTGAGCAGAAGCCTTCTCCTTAGATGTGTAGAAGCCTGTGCACTCCAGAACAACGTCTACATCCAACTCGCCCCAAGGAAGCTCAGCAGCGTTTGGCTTAGCATAGATTGTAATTTCCTTACCGTCAACAATGATTGAAGACTCACCAGCCTCAACAGTGTGCTTACCTTCGCCAAACTTGCCTGCGAAACCACCCTGTGCTGTATCATACTTCAACAGATGAGCCAACATCTTTGGAGATGTCAGGTCGTTGATTGCTACTACCTCATAACCTTCAGCCTCGAACATCTGACGGAAAGCGAGGCGACCGATACGACCGAAGCCGTTAATAGCTACTTTTGTTGCCATTGGATTAAAAATTTAAATTGTTTTGAATATGATTTATTAACTCTTAGACATTATCCACAATTACAATAATGACTGCTCTTGCAAGCTACTGCAACAAGTGTCATTATCAGCATCAATATCAAATTTTTCTTATGTATGTACACTTTTATCAATGTTTTCTGCGCAAAATTATAAAATTCTTTTTAATTTCGCAATTGCAAATGATAAATATTTTATAAAGACATAAATGAATTACTAACTTAAAAATTCGATTAAGATGGCTAAATGTACATTTTTACAGGATTTCAAGGACTTCGCAATGAAGGGCAATGTTGTTGACATGGCAGTCGGTGTTATCATCGGTGGAGCTTTTGGCAAGATTGTCACCAGCATTGTCAACAACATCATCATGCCCCCCGTTGGCGTTATCACAGGAGGAGTTGACTTCACAGACCTCAAGGTTACTCTCAAGGAAGCAGTTGTTGAAGGCGAGGAAGTTGTTTCCGAGGCAGTTACCCTTAACTATGGTCAGTTCATCCAGGACGTTGTTGACTTCCTGATTATCGCATTCTGTATTTTCCTCATGGTAAAGGGCATTGCCAAATTAAACCGTAAGAAGGAAGAAGCACCTGCACCGGAGCCGGATCCGAAGCCCAGCAACGAAGAAGTCCTGCTTACTGAAATCCGCGATCTGCTGAAGAAGAAGGCATAAGCAGGGAAACGACAACAAGACGGGTTGTATGACTATACGACCTTGAACTTGGCAAAACGCAGCAACAGTTGTTTTTGACCTACATTGTCAAAAATGACTGTTGCCTTTTTATCCATACCACTTCCCGACACAGCCGTAACCGTACCCAAGCCAAAACGGTCATGCAAAATACGGCTGCCAACAACAATGTCAGCAGTATCCATAGTAGTGTGTGAAACTGTTGACGCTGCCGGTGTAAAAGCAACATTCTGCCCTGTCGGAACAGTTGGCTTTATTGAGGAAATCTTTCTGAATCTCCGTGCATCAATTCCAGACGGAACAGGAGTTACCGCCTGTACCCTGCCCTTTCCGTTGGTACGCTGCAGGAAACGCGGGTCAATCTCACTCAGGAAACGTGACGGCTTGCACAGCTCAGTCTTGCCGAAACGGAAACGGCTCTTCGCATTTGACAGCAACAGATACTCCTGGGCACGGGTAATGGCAACATAGAATAGCCTGCGCTCCTCCTCCAGCCCCCGCACGGTATCCATACATAACTGGTTCGGGAACAAAGTTTCCTCCATACCTACGACAAAGACGACACGGAATTCCAAACCCTTAGCCGAATGCACCGTCATAAGCGTAAGACGATCCTCTCCGGTATTTCCGCCCTGGTCAATATCACTCAGCAGCGAAACCTCCTGAAGATAATCCTGTAAAAGCACACCCTGACCACTTTCCTGATGCTCATCCACAAAACCCGCAATGCCATCAAGCATTTCCTGCAGATTTTCCTTTCTGGATATATCCTCGATATCAGTTCCGCTGTTGATTTCATATTGTATACCGCTTCTGCGGACAATATCGACAGCAAGCGTATGGGCGTCCGTATCGTGAACCTGCTGGATAAAAGAATCTATCAGTGACGTGAAACGGTCAATCTTCGTACGCGTAGCGTTACTCACATCCATGGTTTCTGGATTCTTCATGACCTCCCAGGGAGATAAATTCAGCCTGTTTGCTGCAGCAAAGACCTTGTCGAGCGTTGTCTGACCGATACCACGGGCAGGATAATTGATAATACGCTTCAAGGCCTCCTCGTCATGAGGATTTACTACAAGCCTGAAATACGCAATAACATCCTTAATTTCCTTTCTCTGGTAGAAGCTCAGTCCGCCAAAAATTATATAAGGTATCGAATTCTTGCGGATTGCCTCCTCAAACGGACGGCTCTGTGCATTCGTACGATACAAGATAGCCATTTGCGAATAAGGAATCATCTCATTCCTGTGAAACTCACGTACGCAGCGTATTACTGCTGTCGCCTCGTCAATATCAGAATAAGTCTCAAGCAGCGAAATCCTCTCGCCCAAGTCCTTGCGCGAAAAGACATCCTTGTGAATCTGTCCGTTATTATGATGTATCAGGGAATTGGCAGCCTGGACAATTGTCTGCGTACTGCGGTAGTTCTCCTCCAGCTTAAACAGCCGGGCACCCTTGTACAGTTCCTGAAAACGCAGGATATTGTCGATATTGGCACCACGGAAACTATATATACTCTGAGCATCATCACCTACTACAGCAACACGCATATGATGCTGAGTCAAAAGCCAGATAATCTGGTGCTGTGCATAGTTGGTATCCTGATACTCGTCAACAAGGACAAACCTGAACCTTTCCTCGTAAAGCTGAACCAAATCCGGATTCTGTTTGAACAACAGCCACGTATAGAGCAACAGATCGTCGAAATCCATTACATTCGACTTCCTGCATCTGTTCCAGTATTGCTGATATATCTCCCCGGTCCGCGGCATCTTGGAATACCTGTCGGACTCATATATCTCCCTGTCGCTCCTGTATGCGTCCGGCAGAATCAGACGATTCTTGGCATTTGATATCCTCGCGGCAATACTCCTCGGCTTGTAGGTCTTGTCATCCAACTGCATTTCCCTGATAATACTCTTTATCAAGGATACGCTGTCCTGCGTATCGTAAATCGTGAAATCCGATGCAAAACCGATACGGTCAGCCTCTCGACGCAGGATACGCGAAAATATACTGTGGAAAGTACCCATCCACAAACCCGAGGCGACATCCCCACCAACCTGTACGGCAATACGCGAACGCATTTCCTTTGCAGCTTTGTTGGTAAATGTAAGAGCCAGGATATTCCATGGTTTATACCCCGATTCCAACAGATATGCAATCTTGTATGTCAGCACACGCGTCTTACCCGAACCTGCTCCGGCAATTACCAGAGAAGGCCCGTCGTTATACATCACAGCTTCACGCTGGCTCGGATTCAGATCGTTCAGGTTCATAAAGGAATAACAGATAAGATGAATGTTACGGTCATCACGAGAATAACCATCCAAGACCATCGGGACAAGCCATAGCTGACCATGCGCAGCACATCCGCTAACGAATGAATCGTACCTGCAACCAGCCCATAGGTAAGCGATACCGTTATAGACATCATGCATAACACCGGGAAAAGCCCGTGAGCCCATGGTGAAGGGAACAGCGTACCAGTTACACCCAGCAGAGGACTTGTAGGAACAACAGCCGTTAATACCACACCTGCTACGATAGCAATCGCAACCAGTACGGCAGCCAGTGCAGCATCACGATTCTTCAGTGTATAGAGGCCGCTGAATATAACACTGCCGATGGCACTAAGCAGCATAATGCAATACACAAGCCATACACTTGCCGTATTCTCTGCACCCCTGAGCCAAATGTTACGCAATATCTCGTCCATCCTATTCCGGGTCAGCCTTCAGGTTATCCAGATTCAGTATATGCAGCTGCAATGCACGCGTAACCAAACGCGTTGCATTCACGCCAGTCTTTTCATTACCCGGGAACAGACGGTTTATAAGATCCGTCTGACGCTTTTCCAACGACTTGGCACCGAATGGCATACCCTTCAGGTTTGCAATCATATCCTTGGTGTAGCCAAGAGCCAAATGGCGCAGATAACGCTCGTCATATTCATCAATATCATAATCTATCAAGGCATCATCCTGCTGAACCTCGCTCAATACCGACTTACGGAAACGAACCATTATCTTCTCCAGAATAGGCTCATTGAAGACCAGACGACGACCGTTCATAACCAGCTGAACATCATCGCGCTGCAACAAGTTGCCAGTCTTCAAAATTATACCGTCGGCACCGGCAGAGAGAGCCTCAATCCACAGGCGCTCATTCAGTATTTCACCCGTAAAAATCAAAATCTTCAGATCCGTATATCTGTCACGAAGCTGACGGCAAATATCCACACCGACAGTAGTACTGCCGCCAAGCCCCAGATCCAGGAGAATCAGGTCAGGCTTGTCCTGACGCATCAGTTTCCACAGCTCCGATTCATTCTGGGCAGTACCGATAATTTCAGCCTCGGGAATATCCGAACGGAATATCTGCTCCGTTCCCTTTAATTCAAGCTGAACATCCTCTACGATAATAACTTTGAATTTTTCCATAATGTTATTATAATTTCGTTATTTTCCACATATAGTCTCAGGCCCGGATGTCCACATGCAGCATCATGCATGCGAATAATCTCACGGGCAACCAGGGCATCCGTATTGCCACCGTCGGGAGTGAACATGTTATCCGGAACCGCAACACCGCTTATACGCAAGCGCAGCACCCTTATCCTGTCATTGTCACTCTCGGACATATCAATATCAACATCACCTGAATCAACGCCTGCCGACTCAGCAACATTCATCACAGCCGCCTTGATACGGGAAATCAGTTCCGAATAGACACTCCTATCCAGGGACATCCTCAATGACGTCTGATGCTGAGCCTGCGTCAGCAGTAAAGTATAGACATCATTGTAATAGTTCTCCAACTGGTTCAGTTCCTCCGCATCCGTATCAACAGCAGAAGCCATCTGCCGGATACGCGCGGGATAATACATCGTCTCATGCTTGATGGTAGAAAGACAGTTATCCAGAACCTGATTATATATATGCAGGCGGTCCAGCTCAAACTGAATCCTGTTCAGCTGCTCACTCTGCATAATGATATTCTCCTCGTGACTGACAAGCATATCACGCTTGCGTCTCGAAAGCCTTACTGCCATAGTAAAGGCAAAAACCGAAGCCGTCACCAGCAAGAAGGTAAATATCAAGGCCCACCGCGCCTCACTCTCCAGTGAATGAAGCCTTGCAGCATACACTGGCAGGTCAGGGTCTGCCGTCAGCTGACGATGAACCTTTATATACTCGTCATTATATTTACGATACAAATCCCACCGGTGCTGGTTAAGGGCGGAAATACTCAACTCGTTCAATTGCTCACGCCTTTCCTGCAGGATCCTCTTGTCCGATGCAGAAAGGTCCTCGGCAAATAGCGACAGATTGATTGCAAAACACAAAACCAACATCAGGACACGAGGCAGACGGAACCAGAACCTGCTACCCTTCCCTATCTCACTCTCTACACCGAAATCACAGCACTGGAATCTGGACGACATCTTCTTCATGTGACCGATGATACCCTTACAGTTCATCAGCCCGAAGCCAAATCCCTTATGTTCCTTACTGCCTATACTCTTGGCATCCCAAACCTTGCTGTTGTTTATGACCTCGACATCATTCCCACTCAAGCCACAGCCGCTATCCACGACCGACAGCTCGACATATGAATCCGTTGTCCCGACCTCAATGGCAATCCGGCCGCCCTCTGGAGTATATTTCAGGGCATTGTCACACAACGTGTTAAGCATGAACAGCGTCAGGACATTATCACCCTTCAGCTGGACGTCTGTATAAGGAACCTGAAAATCAACACCCTTCCTCTGATAAGTCAGCTTATTCTTGGCAAGAGTATCCAGAATAGGCTGCAATGCGAAAGTAGATATATTCATCGACAGACGCCCCTGTCTTACCTGAATCCAGTGCGTCAGCAAGTCATTCAGCTCCGTAATCTTATCAGCCAGTTCAATAACATAATCCGAATCATTACTATGCAGCATCCTGTTGATATACGGAACCACACTCTCGGCAAGGGACACCTTGGCGCGACGCTCGATATGAGACAGCTTCTCATACTCCAACCTACCGGCAGCCTCTTTCGTCCTTTCCTTCAGCACCTCGAGCTTCTCCAGCATCTCATCAACCTGCATACGACCCTTGCGGTTCACATACCTTACCAACAACCAGAAGGAAAGAATCATAAGGATAGCAACAAAACCGACAAGACTCAGACGCAGATACAGGATTTTATTATACTGAGCCAGCTCATCAGCACGGGCACCTTCCTCCAAGTCCTGACGCATGTTATCCAGGCGCTCCAGATACATCTTTCTATAGCCCAATGCCTGACAAGTATCATTCAGGGCACTGTAATTCATGGAAAGCTGTTCGTATATTCTTGCCTCCCAATAAGGAACACGCAGCGAATCACGCTCATGCTGAATATCTATCAAGGTCAGAGCCGTGTCAAGCAAGGCAACACACTCGTCATAACGTCCCTTGTTAAACAACAGCTCACTCTGCGTTCGCAACACATTGACCTCCTGGAATATATCCCCGTAGAAACGGAAAATATCACGGGATATCCTCATCAGGTCCAATGGAGTATTATCATCAAAGGCAAACTTGCCACGCAACATACCATCATCATCGTACCCTTCAACTATCGAACCGATGAAATTCAGGGCACCCGAACGCTGTTCGCGAATCAGCACCTGCTGTTCCGGCTTCTCAAGAGCAAGCGCAATAGCCTGCAGACAGTTAGCCTGGAAATAAAGGTTATTCGTCTTCCTTGCAACAGTATATGCATGCATCAGATTATCAAACTCCTCAACCGCAACCATTACACTGTCCCCGGAAATAAAGCCGCCTGTACCCAGCATATACAGATACGAGATCCATTCACTCGTCTCACGCACAGCAGTCACCTGCGGGTCAACATAATAAATCTCAGCACGGGACAACGAATCCTGGCTATTATAGTAATAATACGTACTCGCAATGATATGCATCTCGCTTGTCGCGTATGCAAGCCTGTTGATTGAAGCAGGCGTCAGATGCTCCGTTTCCTGCGAAATACGCTTTGTACGGTTCTCGGCATTATGCCACGCACGATAGAAAATCCTCAGGTCGCCCGTACGCTGCGATATCTTCATACGCATAACATCAGCACACAGAAGCTCAACCTGATTATTAGTCAAAAGATAGACACTGTCCAGAAGATGCAGCGCATCAGAGAAACGCATCTCGTGATAAGCCACGAATGCAAGATGATTCAGAGCCTGTGCCTGACCGTCCACATAACCGGTACTCAGGTCAAACGCCCTCCTTGCATACTGTTTGGACAAATCACAATCCGAATAACGCAAAGCATAAGCCCGACTGTTGTATTCATCAGGCTCCGAAGTATCACGGCTGCTGCATGAAGAAACCAATGCAGCAAATCCGAATACAGCAAATAATATGCGCAGTATCAGTTTGATTGTTATCCGTAAAGTTTAGTTAGCAGAAAGAATACGGTCTATCTCCTCAAATTTCTCGCCACGGTTCAGTTTCAGGTAAATCCTGTACAGCGGCCTGCCCCAGCGTTCAACTGCCTGAGGCTGCAGTTTGCGAACCATTTCCATCGGTTCCTCGGCAAGACGCAAAAGATTCAGAACCTTGCGGTTGTTCTTCTGCTGGTAGCCGATGGATAGGGACTGGAGGGTTATCATTGTTGCTTTGTTAGGACTGAGCTGGAACGCTGTTTACTGACGAGGTCTAATACGACGCATCGCCAGCAAGGCGACGAGCGGTCTCGATGATGGCATCGATGATGGCGTTGTAATAGG
>OMQX01000059.1 GCA_900313335.1 uncultured Prevotellaceae bacterium | reverse complement strand
TGATATTGATTACCTACGACACATGCTGTCATACAGAACGGTACTTCGAGTGTGAAGTTACGGAGCTGTATGATCTGCATTGGCTTACCCATCAGTCGGGTGCTGCCAAGCATCTCCCCGCGCCATGCAAATATGGTATTGCTTTGCAGGTTGAGTTCTGCCATAATGTCGCTATAGGAATATATATCGTGCTCGCGACAGCCGGTCATCAGTTCCTGAACGGATTTTAGGAAGTCCGGCACGGTGGTTTCGTCGGTGAAACTGGCGTAAACGGGCAGTGTCTTAACAACCATACCTACGGAGTGTGAGATACGCTGGTCGCTACGTCCGTTGTAGACGGTGGTAAACAGCGCCTCCTGCTCATTGTTGTACTTAGCCAGAAGATAGGCGTATGCTGCTGTGAAGAGGGTGCTTCTATAGATGCCGGCGGACTTGCAGGAATCTTCTATCTTTTCCTTGTCTATGCTTAGCACGCGCTCCATATTGCCTTCTGAGTGTCCAGTACCTTCCAGGTCGGGAATGAGCGGGGTGAACGTGTCACCGCAATCAAAGTTCTGGGCATACCATTGCCTGCTTTCCTCGAAGGCAGGTGTCTGTCGCATACCGGCTTCGGCAACGGCCTCATCCATGAGCGTCGTCTCCTCTGGCTCCAGTGACTTGCCGTTGTAGGCAGATTCGATATCGGCCAGCATCACTTCCAGAGAGAAGGCGTCGCAAATGATATGGTGGATGTCGAGAAGGAGATAGTAATGGTCTTTGTCCTTGAGCAGACGAATATGAAACAGACGGTCATTATATATGTCGAATGGTACAATCATCCGCTGTTTCTCTGCTTCGATGTCAGCCACGGTTTCTACTTTCAGTACAAACGTCCCACTGCCGTCAAGTGTCTGGATGGGGTCGCCCTGCTCATTCAATGCTATACGCGTGAAGAGAGTGGGATGTGCTGACACAGCTGTCTCTACGGCGTTCTTGAGCTTTTCTTCGTCCAGGCTACCATCGAGCACAAAGAGATAAGGAAGGTTGTAGTATGCCTCTCCCTGGTGGGCGACGCATTCGGCATATATGCCATATTGTGTTTTTGATAATGGCGCGGTTTTCATATATCAGGATGTTTTTAAATCTGCGTACCGGTATATCGGTTATATGATACTCATGGAGTTTAGGAAAACAATGAAGAGTGCTATGGGTACAACCCAGCGCAGGTTTTTGAGGAAAAGGATTTTGCCATTTTATTCTACGTTGAAAACATTCAGGAATCCGCTCATACGGAAGATTTCTGCCACGTCTTCGTTGAGGTGTGTCACACGGATTGTACCGCCTTGTGTCTCGGTGGCACGTTTTACTTGCATAAAGAAGCGAAGACCGGCAGATGAGATGTACTCAAGTTGGGAGCAGTCTATCTCCAGCGACTTATCTGCAAGTTCCAACACTTTGCTAAGTTCTGCTGCCTGCTCGGTGGTAGCCTTTGAATCCAGTTCGCCTACAAGGCATACACGGACATTCTGATTGTCGGTAGAAATATTTATCTGCATAATTATAGGTATTTGATTATTTTCAATTGATTGTTTCCATTAGTGCGCTGATAGTGAAGCTCGTCCGAAATCTGATGCATAAGGCTGATGCCCAAGCCTCCTATCTGCCGTTCGCTGACAGCACGGGATGTGTCACTGTTAAAAATAGTGGGGTCAAAGGGTACACCGTCGTCCGTGAGCAGAATGCTGACTGCTGATGTCCCGGTGTGGCTAATGTCCATTCCGATTTGAGTCGCGTGCGAATAATTAATAATGTTAACCACGGCTTCCTCGAGGGCGACTTCGAGCTTCCTGAGCATATGCGGTTCCATGCCGATACTCTCTCCGTATTCGCGTAATGTGCGTCTGAATAAAGGTAAGTGTTCTTGGTCGTTAGGTACTGTCACGGTATTAATTTGATAGTCCTATGTGGTTCAATTCTTGATTTTCCGCACTTAAAATTAAAAAAAAATGTCCGTACCACAAACAGTACAGACATTTTTTATCATTTTTTTTGAGAAGATTTACTTATTTGCTCCAATCCTCCTGTGTCTTGCGGATGTAGGTCTTGTAGCGGCGCTGTGCTGCAGCCTTACATGCATCGTACAGTTCCTGAGCCTCGGCAGGTGCTGCCTTCTTCAGTGAGAGGAAGCGTACCTCGCCTTCGAGGAAGTCCTGGAACTTGTCCCAATCTGGCTCCTTGGAGTCGAGCTGGAACGGGTTCTTGCCTTCTTCTGCCAGGGCAGGATTGTTGCGCCACAGGTGCCAGTAACCGCACTCTACAGCCTTGGCTTCCTCTGCCTGGCTCTTGCCCATGCCGCCCTTGGCCTTGAGACCGTGGTTGATACATGGGGCGTATGCGATAATCAGGGATGGGCCGTGCCATGCTTCTGCCTCGCGGAATGCCTTGAGGCACTGGCTCTGGTCAGCTCCCATTGCTACCTGGGCAACATATACATTGCCGTATGTTGCCTGCATGAGGCCGAGATCCTTCTTACCTACACGCTTTCCGTTGGCCGCGAACTGTGCAATGGCACCGATAGGAGTGGCCTTGGAAGCCTGTCCGCCTGTGTTGGAGTAAACCTCGGTATCGATAACGAAGATATTAACGTCCTCGCCACTTCCGATAACGTGATCGAGACCTCCGTAACCGATATCGTACGAAGCACCGTCACCGCCAATGATCCACTGGCTGCGCTTAACGAGGTAGTGGTCAAGTTCCTTGAGCTGCTTGCATGTCTCGCATCCCTTTTCTGCACCTGCTGCGATGAGTGGCTTGAGGGCTGCTGCAGCTGCTTTGCTTGCCTCGGCATCATTCTGACCTTCGATCCAAGCCTGTGCTGCTTCCTTGAACTCTGCAGGAGTCTGCTCGTCTGCAATTGCGCCGTTGAGCAGGTCGTTGATGCGTGCCTTCATCTTCTTGTTGGCAAGAACCATACCCATACCGAACTCGCAGAAGTCCTCGAACAGGGAGTTAGCCCATGCGGGGCCCTGACCCTTTTCGTTAGTGGTATATGGAGTAGATGGGATTGAGCCTGAGTAGATGGAAGAACAGCCTGTGGCATTTGCAACCATCTCGCGGTCACCGAACAACTGGCTGATGAGCTTGACGTATGGGGTCTCGCCGCAACCTGAGCAGGCGCCGGAGAACTCGAAGAGGGGCTTGGCAAAGCCTGCATTCTTAGGACTCTGCTTGATGTCAACAAGATCCTGCTTGTTGGATACCTGGCGAACGCAGTATTCCCAGTTGGCTGCTTCGGCAGCGGCCTTGGCAGAAGAGTCGTCGTAAGCGACCATCGTGAGTGCCTTGCCTCCCTTCTTGGGATTGCCAGGACATACGTCGGCACAGTTACCGCAACCGAGACAGTCCTTGACGCCAACCTGCTGTACGAAATGCATGCCCTTCATTGTCTTTGGTGCAAGCATCTCGATGGTCTGACCTGCAAAGCCTGCCTTCTCCTCGTCTGTGAGGACGAACGGACGGATACATGAGTGAGGACATACGAATGCGCACTTGTTACACTGGATACAGTTCTCGGGATTCCACTCGGGAACGAATGCGGCTACACCGCGCTTCTCGTAAGCGGCAGTACCCTGATTCCACTGGCCGTCCTCGATGCCCTTGTATGCGCTTACTGGCAACAGGTCACCATTCTGTGCGTTGATAGGACGGACAAGGTTTGAAATGAATGCGGGCTCGTCCCTTACGACTGCCTCGTCGGCAGGAAGGTTCTTCCATGCAGGATCGACGGCAAGTGTCTTGTACTCTCCACCACGGTCAACGGCTGCATAGTTCATGTCGACAACGTCCTGACCTTTCTTGCCGTAGGACTTGACAATGGCCTTCTTCATCTGCTCGACAGCGAGCTCGACAGGGATAACCTCCGTAATGCGGAAGAAGGCGCTCTGCAGGATGGTGTTGGTACGGTTACCCAGACCTATCTCCTGAGCTATCTTTGTTGCGTTGATATAATAAACGGTGATGTTGTTCTCGGCAAAGTACCTCTTTACATTGTTGGGGAGGAATGAAACGAGTTCGTCACCCTCGAAAATGGTATTGAGAAGGAACTGGCCGTTGGGACGCAAACCGCGCAAAACGTCGTACATGCGCAGATATGCCTGAACGTGGCAGGCCACGAAATTAGGAGTCTTAATCTGGTATGTAGAGCGGATAGGTGTATCACCGAAGCGAAGGTGTGAGCAGGTGAAGCCGCCTGATTTCTTGGAGTCATACGAGAAGTATGCCTGACAGTACTTGTTGGTGTTGTCACCGATAATCTTTACGGAGTTCTTGTTGGCGCCTACTGTACCGTCTGCACCCAAACCGAAGAACTTGGCCTCGAAGATGCCTGCACCTCCCAGTGCCATCTCTTCCTTCTGGGGAAGGCTGGTGAATGTGAGGTCGTCAACAATACCTACGGTGAAGTGGTCCTTGGGCTCGTTAAGCTCCAGATTCTCGTAAACGGACAGTATCATGGTAGGTGTAACGTCGGCACTGCCCAAACCATAACGGCCTCCGACGATAACCGGTGTACGTCCGCTGCCATAGAAGGCGTCCTTGACGTCGAGCAGCAGAGGCTCGCCGTTTGCTCCTGGCTCCTTGGTACGGTCAAGAACTGCTATGCGCTTGACTGTCTGAGGAACTGCATTGAGGAAATGCTTGACAGAGAACGGACGGTACAGGTGGACTGATACCAGACCGTATTTCTTGCCGTTTGCATTTGCATAGTCGATTGCCTCGCGAGCTGCCTCGGTACCGGAACCCATCATGATGATTATCTCCTCGGCATCCTGGGCACCGTAGTAGCTGAACAGGTCGTATTTGCGGCCTGTACGCTGGCTGATTGCTGCCATGTATTTCTCAACAATTGCAGGAACTGCATCGTAGTAGCGGTTGCAGGATTCGCGGTGTGCAAAGAATGTCTCGGGATTCTCGGCCATGCCCTTGGCAACGGGACGCTCGGGAGTCATCGCACGTGAGCGGAACTCGCTGAGTGCCTTCTGGTTTACAAGGTCACGAACGTCATCGTCCTCGATAAGCTCGACTTTCTGATACTCGTGAGAGGTGCGGAAACCGTCAAAGAAATTGATGAACGGCACGCGTGCCTCGAGGGCTGAAAGGTGTGCTACTGCTGAAAGGTCCATAACTTCCTGTACAGAGCCTTCGGCAAGCATGGCAAAGCCTGTCTGGCGGCATGCCATAACGTCGCTGTGGTCACCGAAGATACAGAGTGAGTGAGTAGCAACGGTACGGGCGCTGACATGGAATACTGAAGGCAGGAGCTCGCCTGCGATCTTGTACATGTTGGGGATCATGAGCAACAGACCCTGAGAGGCTGTGAATGTGCTGGTCAGAGCACCTGCCTGCAGGGAGCCGTGAACTGCACCTGCTGCACCTGCCTCGGACTGCATTTCCTGTACCAGAACGGTATCACCGAAGAGGTTCTTACGACCCTGAGCGGCCCATTCGTCAACATGCTCTGCCATTGGAGATGACGGAGTAATGGGATAGATAGCTGCAACCTCAGAGAACATATAGGCTACATGTCCTGCACAGGTATTACCGTCCCATGTTACAAATTTCTTTTCTTTTGCCATTTTTGTATGTGATTATGATTGTATTTGTTCTTGTCAATTGATTCTCTTAGTAAAGGAGACCGTAGAGCCACAGAGGTATCTCCTGCTCGTTGCCCTCGGTTATATCTGCACGGACGTATATTACGTCGGTTGCCTTGCGGCGTGGAACCTCGTCCATAATGCGGAAGCGCTGGTTTCCATCCACCAGGAAGGTACAGCTGCGGTCGCCCATCTTAACGTCATGGCGGCCCCACAGGGCATTCTGGAAGAAGGTCTCCAGCATATCCTGACGGTTTACCTTGCCGGGGGTCATTGCGTACATCAGGTTGGTATTGTGCATCATGACGCGTGCCGGCTTCTTGGGGAATTCCTCGCCCTTGCGGTAGACCATATTCATCAGACGTGCATCGCTGAGGTACTTGATGTAATTCATGATGGTGGCACGGGAGGTCTGTACGTCTCCTGCCAACTGGCTGACATTGGGGGCTCCCGTTCCGCTGATTGCGAGCTGATACAGCAGCTTCTTGATGCGGTCGAGATACTTGAGCTCTATCTGCTTGATAAGGAGGACATCGACCTCTATCATCATGTTCATGACCTTCAGCAGGTTCTCGCTGAAATTGGTCTTCTCAAGGAAGAAGGGGTAATATCCGTGGTGCAGGTATGAGGCGAAATGCTTGGTGGGATCGCATACTGCCATTACCTCGCGGGCTATACGCTCGTGACGGTTCTCAATCTCGCGCAGGGTATATGGACGCAGATTGGTGCCAGCCATGAGATTGAGATACTCGCGGAAGCTGAAACCTCGCAGATTGTAACTGCGGCATATTCCGTTCAATTCGGGGTTTTCTTCCTTCAACCGCATGACACTGCTGCCGGTAAACACTATGCGCAACATCGGGAACTTGTCGTAACACTCCCTGAGTGCCTGGCTCCAATTGCTCTGCTTGAACACCTGGTCTATCAACAGGACCTGACCGCCTGACTTGTAGAACTGTCCGGCAAAATCCACAAGGCTGTGACCCTGGAAATAGAAGCTGTTCATGTTGATGTACAGGCACTTGCGGTCACGGAGTGAGAAATTCTCGCGTGCATACTGCAGGAGGAAGGTGGTCTTTCCCACCCCACGGCTGCCCTTGATACCTATGAGCCTGTCACGCCAGTTGATTTCGTCCATTAATGCGCGACGTACAGGAGCGTCGACGTGCTCAACAAGGTACTGATGTGTTCGAAAGAGTGATTCTAACATATCTAAATCAAATGATTTACGGTGACAAAGATACAAAAAAGTTGCGAATTGCAATGCCTAGATGGCAAAATTTTGGTTATTTGGCAGGAAAAACATCTATATGACGCATCTGAGCCATAATCTGAGACTGGCGCCTGAGCATATATCGCGATGGTTCCAACGAGCTGTATTTCAACGGATTGGGAAGCGTGGCAGCTATCAGGGCACAGTTGGGGCGTGTCAACTGGGATGCGGGGCGTCCGAAGTTCTGCCATGCTACGGCGTCTGCTCCGTAGATGCCATCGCCCATCTCGATGGAGTTAAGGTATACCTCCATGATGCGGTGCTTGCCCCAGATTAACTCGATGAGTACGGTGAAATATGCCTCCAATCCCTTGCGCATCCAAGATCTGCCAGGCCAGAGAAATACGTTCTTGGCGACTTGCTGGCTGATAGTGCTGCCTCCACGGATACGCTTGCCCGCGGCACGTTCTCCTATTGCCTTGCCTATTTCCGTAAAATCGAAACCGTGATGCTGAAGAAATCGCTGGTCCTCGCTTGCCATAACTGCGACGGGCATATAGATGCTCATCTCGCTGTCCATTGAGACCCAGTGGTGCTTCATGCGTATCTTCTCGCCACGTGCCATCTGCTGCACGGACCTGATGAGCATCAAGGGAGTTACGTACACGGGACACCATTTGAGGAGAACTACGCTGAGAATTGTGCTTGCAAAGAAAAAAACAAGCAGCATGCGCAGATATTTCTGTATCTTACTGAACATAACTTGCAATTTTATGGTGCAAAAATAATGATTTTGCACGAAAAATTGTATCTTTGTGCGCAAATAAATAAGAACATTATATAATGGCAAAAGAATTGGATTTCCTGACAAAGAGGAGCGAGGACTACTCGAAATGGTATAACGAACTGGTTATAAAGGCTGATTTGGCTGAACAGAGTGACGTACGCGGCTGCATGGTTATCAAGCCTTACGGCTATGCAATATGGGAAAAGATGCAGAGGGCACTGGACGACAAGTTCAAGGAGACCGGCGTACAGAATGCTTATTTCCCACTGCTGATCCCAAAATCATTCCTTTCGCGTGAGGCCGAACATGTCGAAGGCTTTGCAAAGGAGTGTGCTGTGGTAACGCACTACCGTCTGAAGACGAATGAGTCCCATGACGGTGTTGTCGTAGATCCTGCTGCCAAGCTGGAGGAGGAGCTGATTATACGTCCTACATCCGAGACAATCATCTGGAATACTTTCAAGAACTGGATTCACTCGTACCGTGACCTGCCCCTGCTGGTCAACCAGTGGTGCAACGTGATGCGCTGGGAGATGCGCACACGACTGTTCCTGCGCACGGCGGAATTCCTGTGGCAGGAGGGTCATACTGCACATGCGACAAAGGAAGAGGCTGAGGCTCGCGCACAGCAGATGCTGAAGGTATATGCTGATTTTGCCGAGAACTACATGGCTGTACCTGTGGTGCAGGGTGTCAAGAGTGAGACGGAGCGTTTTGCAGGTGCACTGGACACATATACGATCGAGGCTATGATGCAGGACGGCAAGGCCCTGCAGTCGGGAACATCGCATTTCCTTGGTCAGAACTTCGGTAAGGCATTTGATGTGCAGTTCCTGAACAAAGAGAACAAAATGGAGTATGCATGGGCAACATCATGGGGTGTAAGCACACGTCTGATGGGTGCGCTGATAATGACTCACTCGGACGACAACGGTCTGGTTCTGCCTCCTGCACTGGCTCCTATTCAGGTGGTCATCATACCTATTGGCAAGGCTGACCAGATGACGATGCTGGACGAGAAGGCAGATGCTATCGTGAAGAACCTGCGGGCAATGGGTGTCAGCGTCAAATATGACAATGCGGACAACAAGCGTCCCGGATTCAAGTTTGCAGACTATGAGCTGAAGGGTGTACCTGTACGTCTGGTATTATGTGCCCGCGACCTGGAACAGGGACTTGTAGAG
>OMQX01000074.1 GCA_900313335.1 uncultured Prevotellaceae bacterium | reverse complement strand
CATTGACAACATCCAGGACGAGGATGATATCGAGGAGGAGGTCAAGATGTTCCAGAACGCCCTTGCATTCCGTGACATCAAAGTGCGTGAATGTATCGTTCCGCGCACTGAAATAGTAGCAGTGGGGCTGGATGCCCAGCTCCCCGAGATACGAAGCCTGTTTACGGACAACGGTATATCCAAGCTGATAATCTACCGCGAGGACATAGATGACATAGTGGGTTTCCTGCATTCGAGCGAGATGTTCCGCCTGAAACCCGGTGACGACTGGACGCGATGCATACGTCCCGTGCCCATCGTTCCCGAGACGATGACGGCACAGAAGCTGCTTACGACATTCATGAGCGAGAAGAAGTCACTGGCTGTTGTAGTGGACGAGTTCGGAGGTACAAGCGGCATAGTGACACTGGAGGACCTGGTGGAAGAGATATTCGGTGACATACAGGATGAGCACGATACCACAAACTACATCGCACGCCGCCTTCCTACAGGAGAATGCCATCTGTCTGGCCGTATGGAAATTGAAAAGGCAAACGAGCTTCTTGACCTGGATTTGCCGGAGAGCGATGATTATCTTACAGTAAGCGGATTCATACTGCACGAATACCAGAGCTTCCCGAAACTGAACGAAGTCATAGACCTGGGTAAATGGACAGTGAAGGTCACCAAGATGACTGCGACCAAGATAGAAGAGGTGCTTCTGACCGAAAAATCAGGTCATTAGATCACTTTTTATAATTTTAGATAAGGTATATTTGCGATTTTTTATTACCTTTGTACGCTGTTTGTGCATTATGCACCGGCGCGAAAGACGAGAAAATAACAAACAAATAAATAAAAAAGCACTATGGCAGCTTTACAGAAAGTACGTAATTGGAGCAAGTTCCTCATTGCAGTTGTAGGTCTTGCCCTGTTTGCCTTCATTGCCGAGGAACTGGTACGCTCTATCTCCTATCGTGAGACAGAGACCCGCCAGCGCATAGGCAGTGTCTACGGCGAGAACATCAGTCTCCAGGAATTCAACGACCTGGTAGACGAGTATCAGGAGGTCCTGAAGGTTACAAACCCGACAATGGGCAACCTGTCGGACGAGCAGATGCATCAGGTACGCGAGCAGGTCTGGAACACATACGTTCAGAATCAGATTATCGCTCACGAGGCTGAGAAGCTGGGACTGCAGGTTACCGACAAGGAACTGCAGCAGATAATCCAGTCAGGCAGCCACCAGCGTCTGGCACAGACCCTGTTCGTAAACGACAAGGGACAGTTTGACTATCAGCAGCTGAAGCAGTTCCTGTCCCAGTACAACGAGGTAATGAACAATGCCGAGATTCCTGCCGAGCAGAAAGAGCAGTTCGCTACAATCTACAAATACTGGAAGTTTATCGAAAAGAGCATCCGTCAGGAGCTTCTCTCCGAGAAATATTCCACATTGCTTGCAACAAGCATGATAAGCAACCAGGTTATAGCAAAGCAGAATTTCGAGGCACGCACATCAAGCTCTGACGTTGTTCTGGCGGCTATCCCCTATACAAGCGTAAAGGATTCGGAGGTAAAGGTTAGCGACGACGAGCTGAAAGCCAAGTACGACGAGTTGAAGGAATTGTTTGTAAACCCGCAGGAACTGCGCGAAATCAAGTATATAGACGTTGCTATCAAGGCCAGCAAGGAAGACATCAAGAACCTGGAAGGCGAGATGGACGGCTATGCGGCACAGCTTGCCGAAGGTGCAACACCTGCATCCGTAGTTCGTGACTCGAAGAGCACCGTAGCATACTGCACGCTGCCGGTAAGCAAGCGTGTATTGCCTAACGACGTTGCAGCAGAGCTGGACAGCATGAGCGAAGGCACACAGAAAGGTCCTTACTACTATGCTGCTGACAATACCCTCAACATAATACGCCTCATCTCGAAGGTGAGCCGTCCCGACAGCGTTGAGATACAGCAGATTGTGGTCCCCGGTACTGATCAGGCATCTGCCGAGAAGAGCGCAGACTCTATCATGACGGCCCTGAACGGCGGCGCAGTAATAGACTCCATTGCAGTCAAGTATGGCAACCCAAGTCCTAAGATGTGGGTTACATCTGCCGAGTACGAAGGCCGCCCGATGGATGATAACATCAAGGACCTGTACAAGCTCATCACAACTGCAGCCGTAGGTTCTGTACACAAGATTGCGCAGGAGGGTCAGCCAATCCGCATCATCAAGATATGTGACAACCGCAACATCGAAACCAAGTACGACGTTGCAGTAATCAAGACTCCACGCAGCTTCTCGAAGGATACATACAACAAGGCCTTCAACGACTTCTCTTCGTTCCTGGCTGGCAAGAACGCAGCTGACATCGAAGCAAGTGCTGTAAAGGCCGGCTATATGGTGGAGAAGGAGGTCCTGGCTTCTACAAGCTACAAGGTAGCAAATGTAAGCAGCACACGCGAGACTTTGCGCTGGATATTCAACGAGGATACCAAGATAGGTGACGTAAGCCCATTGTACGAATGCGGCGACAACGACAACCTGCTGTGCGTTATGCTCACAAATATCACAAAGAAGGGCTACTACCCATGGGATGACGAGCAGGTAAAGCGCTACTTGACGGACGCTGTACTGCGTGACAAGAAGGCCGAAAAGATAATGGCACAGATGAACGGTGTCAAGGATCTGGCTGCAGCAGGCAAGATTGCAGGTGCAGTATCCGACACACTGCACAACGTATCATTCTCACAGTCAGCCTACATCAACAAGTTCTCTGCTCCGGAGCCAGCCCTCACAGGCAGCATCACAGCACAGAAGCAGGGTGCATTCAAGGCAGGCATCAAGGGTAATGCAGCAGTGTATGCTTACCAGGTACTTGCCGTAAACAAGCAGAAGGGTGCAGAGTTCGACAAAAAGACAGAAGAGACACAACTCGAGCAGATGGCATCATACAGCATCTTCCAGAGCGGCATTCTGATACAGGATCTCATGAAGAAGGCAGACGTCAAGGACAACCGCTACCTCTTCTACTAAACAAGTCACATAATACAAATTAAGCCCGGCCATAAGGTCGGGCTTAATTATTTCCTGAACTGAACCGAGTTTAGTTGTTCTCGGGACGCAGCTGACGTACTGTCTCGGCTGTGCGCCACATCTCGCTCTCGCGCAGGGCAGCAAGTTCCTTCTCGAGACCTACGCGGTAGTCGGGCTTCGAGTTGGCATCGATGCTAATCTGAGCCTCGTTGCCGCACTTAACACTTGCATAGAGCTGCTGCATAACGGGCTTGATGGCATCGTGGAAACGTGGGAACCAATCCAAAGCACCACGCTGTGCCGTTGTAGAGCAGTTTGCATACATCCAGTCCATACCCTTCTGTGCAAACAGCGGCATCAGCGACTGTGTGAGCTCCTCGACTGTCTCGTTGAATGCCTCGGACGGTGTGTGACCGTTCTCGCGCAGAACCTCGTACTGAGCCAGCAGCAAGCCCTGGATGGCACCCATCAGTGAGCCGCGCTCGCCTGTGAGGTCGGATGTTGCCTCGCGCTGGAAGGTGGTCTCGAACAAATAGCCCGAACCGATACCGATACCAAGAGCAAGTGTGCGATCCAGCGCACGGCCTGTAGCATCGTTGTAAACAGCATACGAGCTGTTCAGTCCACGACCCTCGAGGAACATTGTACGCAGCGATGTACCGCTACCCTTCGGTGCAACCATGATAACATCGATATCCTTGGATGGAACACAGCCTGTACGGTCGCTCCATGTGATAGCGAAACCATGGCTGAAATACAAAGCCTTGCCCGGTGTCAGATACTTTTGCAGAGTAGGCCATACGCTCATTACGGCAGCATCACTCAGCAGACACATTATGATGCTTGCCTTCCCGGCAGCCTCCTCGATAGAGAACAGGGTCTCGCCTGGAACCCATCCGTCGGCAATTGCCTTCTCGAAAGTCTTACCCTGACGCTGACCGACGATTACGTTGAAACCGTTGTCACGCAGGTTACAAGCCTGACCGGGACCCTGAACACCATAGCCGATAACAGCAATCTGCTCGTCCTTCAGAATCTCACGGGCCTTCTCCAATGGGAATTCCTCACGTGTCATTACCTCCTCGATAACGCCACCAAAATTCATTTTTGCCATTTTGTTTCTGTTTTTAGTTAATTATCGTGTAAAATTTATTTATTGAATATCACTCGCGCCTGGCATACAACGTCACCGGCGCTCCCATCTGTTACATTCTTGCGGATCTCGACATCCGTGCCACCTGCAGCCTCGTTCTCCTGGACAAGGAAACTGAGGCGGTCTCCCATGTAGCTCTCGGCCTTGTAGGCAATTTCGAAGCGTCTGATACCACGTTCGAAATCCTCGCGTGGGAACAGGTCAAGTACATGCTCTATATACTTTATACTGTTGATATGACCGTTGATATCCACATCGCTGTAATAGGTATCTATGGTGCGTACAAGCATTGCATTGCGGAAGCTGAAACGGCCATGTCCCTCTATCGGACATACATTATCCTCCTCGGGCACGACATAATTGAGTATGTCCCCGTCATATAGTGACAACAGGTCACACGGGCGACGGGTATCAAGGTCTATCATAGCCCACACACTGCGGGCATATCCCATTGGCTGTCCCTCGCTGTCCAGTATTGCAAAATTTCGGTTCGTGAACAGCCTCATAACACTCTCGACCCACGTCTTGACGGTGCAGTGCTGAAACTGTTCGGGCATGCGCGTCATCTCGATCGACAGACGGCTCAACACCCATGTATGGCTTGTCTCGTTCAGAGCACCTATACCCCACCCTCGCTTCTGAGAATGGTTGCCGGCAGCATTCAGCAGGTGATTTCCCAGCACGCCCATGAATATGCGTCCTGTGAAATCAACGTGAAACGGCTCTACAAATATAGCATAACTGTCTATCTTTTCCATAATTGCGAATTAAGCATTGTGGTCTTCCTCACGTCTTGCGATATACTGGTCCAGACGCTCCACGCTGGATTTGGTCACTGCTATGCGGCCGGTACGTACGAACTGCAACACGCAACCTATCTGATCCAATTGGCGGAACAACTCCAGCACATCCTCTGTGATTCCCGTCTTCTCCACTATGGTATATGTCGGGTTCACCTCTACGAAACGGGCATCGAAACGACGCACGATACGAGATATGTCCTTGTCAGCCAATACCATAGGCGAAGACAGCTTCATCAGCGAAGTCTCCAGGATGAATATCTCGTCGTCCAGGAAACAGTTGGCCTGAAGCACATCAATGCGCTTCTCAATCTGCTTAGTTAGCATCTCGGCCATCTCCTGCTTGCAGTAGCATGTAATCGTGTACTTGTGCACACCAGGTGTAGAGCTTGCACATACGTTCAGCGATTCGATATTGACCTGACGTCGCGTGAACACTGCAGTAATCTGATTGAGGATACCTGCAAAGTTCTCGCTGTATATAATCAGCGTGTAAAGTGTCAGCCCGTCATGGCGGCTCACAATAGCCCCCTCATGTGCTGGTGCCGAAGGACGTACTACCGCATTGCGCTTGAACGTCTCAAGCTGATTGCCCTGCGCCATATCCCGGCTCAGCGTGCTGCTTCTCTGGCGGCGCAGGCTCTTCTCGTACGAGTCACGGTCCACTGCCGCAGCCCTGCGCACAGCCTCGTCAAAGCCCTGCATCTCAGGCTCTATGGCATCACAAGATTTCTTATCTGATTTCATAATTTTATTATGAATTGTGAATTACGAATTATCAATTAACCTCGAGCAGCATTTCGTCCACATTTGCACCCGGAGGTGTCATAGGCAGGACATTGTCCTCCTCCTTCACAGCACACTGTAGCAGGAAAGGACCGTCGGTCGTCAGCATCTGCCTGATTGCATCATCAAGGTCCTTCCTGTCCACCACCGTACGGCACGGGATATTATAACCCTCGGCAATCTTCTCGTAATCCGGATTAAGCATAGGAGTAAACGAATAGCGCTTGTTAAAGAACATATACTGCCACTGGCGTACGTTGCCCAGGAAATTGTTGTTGAGCAGAATCATCTTTACCGGAATCCTGTTCTCCATGATGGTTCCCAGTTCCTGAATAGTCATCTGGAATCCGCCGTCACCGCACAGCATGCACACCGTACGCCCGGGAGCACCGTAGCATGCACCCATGGCAGCAGGAATAGCGAATCCCATCGTACCGCAACCGCCACTGGTAACTACGCTGTGCGGATGTGTGAACTTGAAATAACGGCAGCCGAACATCTGGTTCTGACCTACATCGGTCACCATGATAGCCTCGTTGTTGGCTGCCTCGCTTACCTTACGAACGACCTCTCCCATCAGCAGAGGTCCCTCCTTCGGATGCAGCGCAGCATCAATAACCTTCTCGTACTCCTTCTCGGCATAAGGTCTGAAACCTTCAATCCATGCCTTGTGCTCGGCCTTCTGAACAAGTTGTGTAACCTCGGGCAAGGTAACCTTGCAGTCACCAAGCACACTCAGTGCAGGACGCACGTTCTTGCCCAACTCGCTCGGATCAATCTCGAAGTGTATGATTTTCGCCTGTCTGGCGTATGCCTTGAGGTTACCCGTTACGCGGTCGTCGAAACGCATACCCACGGCTATCAGCAGGTCACACTGGTTTGTCATCACGTTCGGGCCCAGGTTGCCGTGCATTCCCAGCATGCCCATGTTCAATGGATGATCCGTAGGAGCTGCACTAAGTCCCAGCAAAGTCTGTCCGAATGGAATCTGAGCCTTTTCGGCCAAAGCAAGCAGCTCCTCATGGGCATTTGCCAGTTCGACCCCCTGACCTACCAGCATGAAAGGTTTCCGGCTGTTGTTTATCATATCCGCAGCCTTTACTATAACCTGTCTCTCGGTTGCAGGATACGGATCGTAGCTGCGTATGAAGTCCACTGTCTGTGGAACATATTCGATCAGTGCAGTCTGTGCATTCTTGGCAAAATCCAGGACTACAGGGCCCGGACGGCCGCTACGGGCAATGTAGAATGCCCTGGCTACTGCCCATGGAATATCCTCGGCACGTCTTATCTGGTAGTTCCACTTGCTTATAGGCTGCGTCACACCTACGACATCAACCTCCTGAAAGGCATCCGTACCCAGCATGGCAGCGCCTACCTGACCACAGATAACCACTATCGGTGTCGAGTCAATCATTGCATCTGCAATACCCGTAATAGTGTTCATCGCACCCGGACCGCTCGTAACAATGGCACAGCCTACACGTCCGCTTACACGGGCATAGCCCTGGGCAGCATGTACGGCAGCCTGCTCGTGGCGAACCAGTATATGATGCAATGTCTCCTTGTGATCATACAGTGCATCGTATGTTGGCATTATAGCACCTTTCCTTCCCAAAATGTGCTTAGGTTCGAATATTGGCGAGGATTCAGAACCCCCTATATTTTTTCACCCTATGGAAATTTTGACATTGAGTAAAATATTGTATAGTTTTTCAACCCCC
>OMQX01000056.1 GCA_900313335.1 uncultured Prevotellaceae bacterium | reverse complement strand
GCTTGGTCCGGGCGAGCGTCTGAGCGTACTGTCCCAGGATCATTTCCAGTACGACCAGGAGACTGTACTGAACACCGTCCTGATGGGTCATACGACCATGTGGGAGGTGATGAAGGAGCGCGAGGCTCTGTACAGCAAGGCGGACTTTTCGGACGAGGACGGTATCCGCGTTGCAGAACTTGAGGACAAGTTTGCGGAGATGGGCGGATATACAGCCGAGAGTGATGCCGCTACCCTACTCTCCGGCCTTGGCATAAAGGAGGACAAGCACTATCAGCTGATGGGCGAGCTGTCGGGTAAGGAAAAGGTGCGTGTGATGCTGGCAAAGGCTTTGTTCGGCAATCCGGACAACCTGCTGCTTGACGAGCCGACCAATGACCTGGACCTTGATACCGTACAGTGGCTGGAGTCATACCTGAGTGAAATCGAGGGGACCGTACTGGTAGTAAGTCATGACCGTCATTTCCTGGACAGCGTATGTACGCATACTGTGGACATTGACTTTGGCAAGGTAACCATGTTTGCGGGTAACTATTCGTTCTGGTACGAGTCATCGCAGTTGGCATTACGTCAGGCTCAGAACCAGAAGGCAAAGGCTGAGGAGAAGAAGAAGGAACTGGAGGAGTTTATACGCCGCTTCAGTGCCAATGTATCAAAGAGCAAGCAGACCACAAGCCGCAAGAAGATGCTGGAGAAACTCAATGTCGATGACATACGTCCCAGCACCCGCAAGTATCCCGGTATCATCTTCCAGATGGAGCGTGAGCCTGGCAACCAGATTCTTGAGGTACAGGATCTGAAGGCTACAACTGACGACGGTACTGTTCTCTTTGACAACGTATCCTTCAATATAGAGAAGGGCGAGAAGGTTGTATTCCTGAGCCATGACCCGCGTGCGATGACGGCATTGTTCGAGATAATCAACGGTAACCGCGAGCCACAGGGTGGTACATACAACTGGGGTGTCACAATCACGACGGCTTACCTGCCTGTAGACAACACCGAGTTCTTCCAGACTGACAAGAACCTGGTGGACTGGCTGAGCCAGTACGGCGAGGGTAACGACGTGTATTTCAAGGCTTTCCTGGGTCGTATGCTGTTCAGCGGCGAGGAGGTACTGAAGAAGGTAAACGTACTGTCGGGTGGTGAGAAGATGCGCTGTATGATTGCACGTATGCAGCTGAACAACGCAAACTGCCTGATACTGGATACGCCAACCAACCATCTGGATCTGGAATCCATTCAGGCGTTCAACAATAACCTGAAGCTGTTCAAGGGTAACGTGCTGTTCGCAAGCCATGACCACGAGTTCATACAGACTGTTGCAAACCGTATAATAGAACTGACTCCAAGCGGTACGATTGACAAGCTTATGGAGTATGACGAATACATCAGCCGCGATGACATCAAGGAGCTGAAGGCAAAGATGTATGGTAATTGAATGATAATTGCCGTTATGACATGAAGTGTGCCAAATTGACGTTTGGCACACTTCTTGTGTAACAAGACATAAAAGTATAACAACTATGGCAAAGGAAAATAAAGATAACGAGGAGTTGAAGAACGAAACTAAATCACAGGAAGAGGTAAAGACCAGCGAAGCCTGTGAAGAAAAAAATGCTGCAGAAGCATCTGAAAATGCTGAGCAGGAGATTGAAGTTGACCCTCTGGAGAAAGCCGAGGCAGAGATTGCAGACCTGAAGAAGCAGTTGCTGTACAAGATAGCGGAGTTTGACAACTACCGCAAGCGTACAATGGCAGAGAAGGTGGAACTTATCATGAATGGCGGCGAGAAGACAATCACTGCCATCCTGCCGGTTATGGACGACATGGAACGCGCTCTGGAACAGATGAAGAAAGCGGAGGACGTTTCTGCTGTTGTAGAGGGTGTTGAACTGATCCAGAAGAAATTCATGGGTATCCTGGAGAAACTGGGTGTAAAGGCAATCGAGACCGAAGGTGCGGAATTTGACGTTGATCTTCACGAGGCAATTGCACAGCTCCCTGCTCCAAGCGAGGAGATGAAGAACAAGATAATGGACTGTACCCTGAAAGGTTACAAGCTGAACGACAAGGTTATCCGACACAGCCAGGTCGTTGTTGGAATGTAAAAAGAAATACATTAAAGTAACATGGCACAAAGAGATCCATACGAAGTACTTGGTGTAGCCAAGAATGCTAGCGATGCAGAGATCAAGTCTGCATACAAGAAACTGGCGATAAAGTACCATCCAGACCGTAATCCGAACAACAAGGAGGCCGAGGAGAAGTTCAAGGAAGCTGCCGAGGCATACGATATCCTGCGCGACAAGGACAAACGTGCACGCTATGACCAGTTTGGATTTGCCGGCATGGGCGGAGCTAACGGATTCGGTGGCGGACAGGGCTTTGACATGAACGATATCTTCAGTATGTTCGGTGATATCTTCGGTGGACATATGGGTGGCGGAGGCGGTGGCTTCGAAAGCTTTTTCGGTGGCGGTGGCGATAGCTACGGTGGACCACAGAAGCATCATGGCGGAGATCTGCGCATCAAGGTACGCCTTACGCTCGAGGAGGCTGCGGCCGGAGCAACCAAGAAATTCAAGGTACACAAGAACATGACGTGTACACATTGTAACGGTTCAGGCAGCGAAGACGGCAAGACCAATACATGTTCGACGTGTCACGGTACGGGATATGTATCACGCACTATGAACACGATGTTCGGTCGTATGCAACAGCAAAGTACATGTAACGCTTGCGGCGGTACAGGCACTACAATAAAGAACAAGTGCAAGTACTGTTCGGGTACGGGTGTCGTTGCCGGTGACGAGACTATCGAGGTCAAGATCCCTGCAGGTGTGGACACAGGCATGATCCTGAACGTACAGGGCAAGGGCCATGCCGGACGCAACAACGGGTATGCAGGTGACATAAAGGTTGCGATAGAGGTTGAGGAACATCCCGAACTGCACCGTCAAGACACGGATCTGATATACAACCTGCTTCTGGACCTGCCTACAGCTGTGCTTGGCGGCAGTGTCGAGATTCCGACAATCGACGGAAAGGTCAAGGTCAAGATAGAACCCGGTACCCAGTCTGGAAAGACATTGCGCCTGCGCGGCAAGGGTATGCCTTCCCTGCACGGATACGGTCAGGGTTACGGCGACGAGATTATCCGTATTTCGATATATATTCCCGAACACCTGAGCAAGGAAGAGCAGGAATTATTTGAGAAAATGCGAAATAGCGAGAACTTCAAACCTTCTGCTCATGTCAAGAAGACTTTCTTTGACAGGTTCCGCAATCTTTTCTCCTGAACATACAACAACATAAGCGAATAATGTCCTATCAGGAAGCAATAGAATATCTCTTCAACTCAGCCCCGATGTTTCAGAATGTCGGGGCTGGTGCATATAAGGAGGGCCTTGACAACACTAATCTGCTGGACAGGCATTTCGGGCATCCGCACCGTAGTTACAAAACAATACATGTGGGTGGTACGAACGGCAAGGGAAGCGTATCGCACACCTTGGCGTCAGTATTGCAGAGTGCCGGCTACAAGGTAGGACTTTATACCAGCCCCCATCTTGTGGATTTCCGGGAACGCATACGTGTAAACGGAGATATGATAAGCGAGCAAAGGGTAGTCGGCTTTGTTGAAGAGATGATATCCTCAGGCCTGATGGAGACGGAGGGAGGCTTCTCGTTCTTTGAACTGACAACCGCACTTGCCTTCAAGTATTTCGAGGAGGCAGGAGTGGATATTGCCGTAATTGAAGTGGGACTGGGCGGAAGGCTGGATTGCACCAACATTATCACACCGCTTCTTTCTATTATAACGAACATCAGTTTTGACCATGTTCAGTTCCTGGGTAATACGCTTGAGAAGATTGCACAGGAGAAAGCCGGCATAATAAAACCCGGTGTCCCTGTTGTCATCGGAGAAACTAATGGAGAGGTTAATGTAAGGGATGTTTTTGCACTGACTGCCAATAATTTACACTCCGAGATTTCTTTTGCCGACGAGTTGTATCACGAGCCTGTTGAATCTGAACTGAAGGGTGATTGCCAGGTAAGGAACACCCAGACAATCCTTACTGCCTTGGATAGCCTGAGAAAAAACTATCCGGACCTGAAAATCACCGACGAGGCAATCAGGGAAGGCTTTCTGCATGTATGCGAAAAGACGGGCCTGATGGGCAGGTGGCAGACAATAAGCCAAAAACCGTTGGTAATATGTGACACTGGGCACAACGTGGCAGGATGGGAATATCTTTCCCGACAGCTGGACAGAATGCCGCGCCCGCTACATATTATAATAGGTATGGTTTCGGACAAGGATGTGACTCATGTACTGAAACTGATGCCACATGATGCACAGTATTATTTCACGCAGGCATCCGTAAAACGAGCCATGCCCGTAGAGCAGTTTGCAGCCATCGGAAAGGAGTGCGGACTGACGGGTAATTCGTACCCGGATGTCGCCACCGCATACGCAAACGCATTGCAGAATGTCGGAAATGGAAGCATTTTTGTAGGTGGAAGTACATTTATTGTTTCTGATTTGCTGAGTAGGTAGCATTTTCCCATAGTAATATTTGGAATTTAGTTGTTTTTATGTTATATTTGCAATGCAAACAATATAAATCTAAATATTACTCTCAATGGAAAATACGTTGATCTCCGGCCTGAAGCGTGAAGACTTTCAGGCTGTAGTACAGGGCAAGGAAACTGACCTGTACACTCTTACGAATAACAACGGGATGGAGGTATCCATCACGAACTACGGAGGTTCAATAGTGGCCATCATGGTTCCTGACAAGGAAGGCAAGATGGCCAATGTTATACAGGGACACGACTGCATACAGGACTGCATTTCCAGCCCCGAGCCTTTCCTCAGCACACTTGTTGGCCGCTATGGCAACCGCATCTGTCGCGGAAAGTTCACATTGAACGGCAAGGAGTATAACCTGAAGATCAACAACGGTCCCAACCATCTGCATGGCGGTCCTACCGGTTTCCACGCCCGTGTATGGGATGCAGAGCAGATTGGCAACAATGTACTGGTTCTGCGCTATGTGTCTGCATACTACGAGGAGGGTTTCCCCGGTGAGCTGTGCATGACCGTAAGGTATTCTCTGACTGACGACGACGAGCTGGTAATAGACTATCGCGGCACGACGAACAAGAAGACCATTGTCAACATGACGAGCCACGGTTTCTTCTCACTGACGGGCATCGGTACTCCTACCCCTTCACAGCTGGATTGCGTATTGCAGATCAATGCGTATTTCTACGTTCCCATTGACGAGAACTCGATTCCTACAGGCGAGATACTGAAGGTCGAGGGTACTCCGTTTGATTTCCGTACTCCAAAGCCTATCGGCAGGGACATCGCACAGGATGACGTACAGCTGAAGCATGGTGCCGGATATGACCACAGCTTCGTGCTGAACAAGAAGGAACCGGGCGAGTTGTCGCTGGCTGCTACGTTGTGGGAGCCTGCAAGCGGCCGTGTTATGGAGACATGGACGACGGAGCCTGCAGTTCAGTTCTATTCGGACAACTGGGCAGACGGATACAAGGGTCAGCATGGTGCTACATTCGGCAAGTACAGCGGTATGTGCTTCGAGGCACAGCACTTCCCCGACAGTCCCAACCACCCGCATTTCCCCAGCTGCGTACTGAAGCCGGGCGAGGTCTACACTCAGAAGACTATCTACAAGTTCGGAGTAAAGTAAACTGAAAGCGTAAACATCAGAAACTTAACAAATAATCTAAACAAACAAATTTATGGCTAAACAAGCAAAACAATGGGGTGCTATCATCGTCATGATTGCCCTCTTTGCAATGATTGCCTTCGTGACCAACCTGTGTTCACCAATGGCAACAATCATCAAGGCACAGGGTCCTATCTCGAATGTGCTGGCGCAGATTGGCAACTATGGTAACTTTGTTGCTTATCTGGTTATGGGTATTCCTGCCGGCATGCTCATCTCCAAGTTCGGTTACAAGAAGACTGCCCTGATTGGTCTCTGCGTAGGTATCGCAGGTATCCTGATCCAGTGGGCAAGCGGTTTCTTTGACCCCGTTGCAGATGGCGTAGGTACTATCTTCGGTGTATATCTGTGCGGTGCTTTCCTCGCAGGTCTGTGCATGTGTATCCTCAACTGTGTCGTTAACCCGATGCTTAACCTGCTGGGTGGCGGCGGTAACGGCGGTAACCAGCTGATACAGGTAGGCGGCGTATTCAATTCGGCTGCTGCCGTAGGTTGCTATATCCTGATGGGTGCCCTGATTGCTGATCCCCTGAAGGCCAAGATGGCTGACGCTACTCCTGCATTGATGATTGCACTTGCAATCTTCATTATTGCATTCATCGTTATCTGCTTCACGAAGATCGAGGAGCCCGAGCAGGCTCCTGTTGACCTGAGCATGATTCCAAAGGCTCTGGCTTATCGTCACTTTGCCTTGGGTGCTCTGGCTATCTTCCTGTATATGGGTATCGAGGTGGGTGTTCCCAACTTTGTAAACCTGTACCTGATTGACTACGGTGTTACACCTGCCATCGCCGGTCTGCTGGTTGCCGTATACTGGGCAAGCATGATGATTGGCCGTTTTGTAGGTGCAAGCATCGGTTCGAAGGTGAGCGCACGTACAATGGTTACTATCGTAAGTACCGCTACCCTGCTGCTGGTAGGATTCGGTATCTTTGCACCTACGGATATCCTGGTTCCGTTCCCAGGTGTTAACTGGTCTACACTGACAGTTATCACTCAGGATGTTCCTGTCGGTATCTTCGCTATGCTGCTGGTAGGTCTTTGCACATCTGTTATGTGGGGTGCAATCTTCAACATGGCTGTTGAGGGTCTTGGCAAGTACACAGCTATCGCATCCGGTATCTTCATGACAATGGTGTTCGGTTGCGCCGTAATGATGGGTATCCAGGGCTTCGTTGCCGACGTTGCCGGCTACATGACAAGCTTCTGGGTTGTAATGTTCTGCGCTGCTTACCTGCTGTTCTATGCCCAGATCGGCAGCCGCGTAAAGAAATAACCCTTTAATTTTTAAACATTTAAACTTTTAAACCTTAAATAAAATGAGACTTACAATCGATGATGTAAGAAGCCGCTTCATCAAGCACTTTGATGGAACGACAGGCAGCGTATATGCTTCACCAGGCCGTATCAACCTGATTGGTGAGCATACAGACTATAACAACGGTTTCGTTTTCCCTGGTGCCGTACAGCAGGGCATGATTGCCGAGATCAAGCCAAACGGCACACGTAACGTAAATGCATACTCTATCGACCTGAAGGACAAGGTTACATTCTGTCTGGATGATCCCGAAGGTCCAAAGGCTACATGGGCACGCTATATCTTTGGCGTATGCCGTGAGATGATGGCTCTGGGTGTTCCTGTAGAGGGCTTCAACACTGCATTTGCAGGCGATGTACCTCTGGGTGCAGGTATGAGTTCAAGTGCTGCTCTGGAGAGCTGCTTCGCATTTGCAATCAACGACCTCTGGGGCGAAAACAAGATTGAGAAGATGGAACTGGCAAAGGTTGGTCAGCGCACAGAGCACAAGTATATTGGCTGTAACTGCGGTATCATGGACCAGTTCGCTTCGGTTCACGGCAAGGCTGGTAGCCTGATGCGCCTGGACTGCCGTAGCGGTGAGTTTGCATACTTCCCCTGGAAGCCGGAGGGTTACAAGCTGGTTCTCGTAAACTCTTGCGTAAAGCATGAGCTGGCCGGTTCTCCATACAACGACCGCCGTCTGTCCTGTGAGCGTGTTGCTGCTGTGATAAACAAGCATCACCCCGAAGTAGAGACATTGCGCGATGCAAACATGGCATTACTTGACGAGGTTAAGGGCGAGGTTTCCGAGGAGGATTACAAGCGCGCACGCTATGTGATCGGTGAGGTTGACCGTGTGCTGGCTGTCTGCGATGCCCTGGAGCGCGGCGACTACGAGACTGTAGGTCAGAAGATGTACGAGACACACTACGGCCTGTCTAAGGAGTACGAGGTATCTTGCGAAGAGCTTGATTTCCTGAATGACATTGCAAAGGATTGCGGTGTAACTGGTTCCCGTATCATGGGCGGCGGCTTCGGTGGCTGTACAATCAACCTGGTTGCAAACGAGCTCTATGACAATTTCGTAAAGGTTGTCAAGGAGAAATATGCAGCTAAATATGGCAAGGAGCCTATCGTAATCGACGTTGTAATCGGTGACGGTTCGCGCAAGCTCTGCTAATCCGGTTTATCCGATTTTACATAGAGGTCTCAGTCCCGACATCGGGATTGGGACCTTTTTTTTATATTTATATGTTTTTTAGGGAAAAAGTGTCACATCTACATCTAAATATATAAATATATTTCTTACCTTTGCTCAGGTATATAAAAGTAAGATAAAATTCACATTCATTTAAGTGATGTCAAAAACGCTTTACGCTGGTGTTCCTCAATTCTATGTTGCTGTCGACTGCATCATTTTTGCATACGAGAACAACGATATACAAGTGCTGCTCCAAAAACGAAAGATCGAACCTTTTGTCGGGGAACCGACGCTGCTTGGTGGTTTCGTAGGTGCAGAGGAATCGCTGGATGACGCAGCACACCGCGTATTGCTGGAGCGTACGGGAATGAGGGATGTCTTCCTGGAGCAGGTAGAGACATTCGGTGAATTGGACCGCGACCCGGGCGGCCGTGTAATAAGCACGGCGTACTATGCCCTGCTGAACAAGAAACTGCACGATACGAGACTGATACAGAAATTCGGCTGCGAATGGTACAGCCTCAAGAACTTGCCGATGCTGCACTTTGATCACGGCAAGATGCTGACAAAGGCTATTGAACTGCTGCGTGACAGGATCGGGTATACACCGGTTGCAATTAACCTGCTGCCTACGGAGTTCACGCTTACACAGCTTCAGCGTGTATACGAAGGTATCCTGGGCATCGAGCTGGACAAGCGCAATTTCCGTAAACGTCTGAAGGAAATGCCGTACTTTGCAGA
>OMQX01000054.1 GCA_900313335.1 uncultured Prevotellaceae bacterium | reverse complement strand
CAACAGTATCTTCCAACTGCGCATACCATTCCTGGCCAAAACGACGGATTAGCGGTTCGCGAAGGAATACGTAGAGTGGGGTATTCAGTTCCCTGCCGCGTTGGATGGCATCCCGGCAAATGTCCCATCGGTGGTAGTTAATACCGACAAGGTCCGCGCCAAAACGCCTCTCGCGTATGGGATACAGGTGGCAGCTGATGGGCTTGTTGGTGAGCAGGCAACCTGTGCAGCCGCGGAATGCACAATCGCGACCTGCTACGATAGTTGTTACCATTTCGCCTTCGGGGTCGGGGTAGGCGACTCCCTGCTTGTCAATCATTGCCTGCGCTCCTGCGGACAGTTGTGGCCACAGCCTGTCCAGATTCTGTTCGATGTCAGCAATCTCGTCCAGAGTTACGGGCGCGCCTGCGTCACCTTCCTGGCAGCATCGCCCATGGCATTTGTCTATGTCGCAGTTGAATGGTTCGGTAATTATGTCGATATGTACAATGACATTGCCGACCATGAGCATGGGCGGGAGGTCTTTCTTTACCATTTTATGGGTTCCTTTCCGTGCTGTACAAGATAATTGTTGCACATGGTGAAGTGGTTGTTGCCGAAGAATCCGCGATATGCTGACAGCGGGCTGGGGTGTGCTGATTTCAGCACCAGGTGCCTGCTGGTGTCAATAAGGGATGATTTTCTGCCTGCCGGTGCTCCCCACAAGAGAAATACAACGTTGTTGCAATGCTGGCTAATTTTGCTTATGACGGCATCGGTAAATGTCTCCCATCCCTGGTTGCTGTGGCTGAATGCCTGGTGCTGGCGTACACTGAGGCAGGTGTTCAGTAGGAACACTCCCTGTCGTGCCCAACGTGTAAGGTCACCCGATACTGGGATGGGTGCCCCTGTTTCCTGCTGTATCTCCTGAAAAATGTTACGAAGCGAAGGGGGAAACTGTATTCCGTCCTGTACACTGAAACATAGACCGTGAGCCTGCCCCGGCCCGTGGTATGGGTCCTGGCCGAGAATGACGACCTTGATCTGGTCTATGGGTGTCTGCCAGAATGCATTGAAAATAAGTTTCCCGGGTGGGTAGCAGGTGTAGGTGCCGTACTCATGCCTTACAAACTGAATGAGTCTGAGAAAGTAATCCTTCTCAAACTCATCCTTTAGTATTTCACCCCATGAGGGTTCGATCTTGACCATTTAACCTTAATCGGAAATAAGGCACTTGCCTGTCATTTCGGCTGGCTGTTGCAGACCCATTATATGCAGAATCGAAGGTGCTACATCGGCCAATACGCCATTCTGCACTTTTGCTGATTTGTTAGATGTAACGTAGATGAATGGTACCGGATTGAGCGAATGCGCTGTGTTTGCACTGCCATCCGGGTTAAGTGCATTGTCGGCATTGCCGTGATCGGCAATAATGATAACCTCGTAGTCAGTCGCCTTTGCAGCCTCGACTACTTCGCTGACACATTGGTCTACTGCCTTGACGGCAGCCTCGATTGCTGTGTATATTCCTGTGTGTCCGACCATGTCACCGTTGGCAAAGTTGACTACGATAAAATCAAACTTATCCTGCTTGATAGCATCAACCAGTTTGTCCTTGACCTCGAAAGCGGACATCTCAGGCTTAAGGTCGTATGTCTGTACCTTTGGGGATGCTACAAGAACGCGTTCCTCTCCTTCGAACGGATTCTCGCGGCCGCCGTTGAAGAAGAATGTTACGTGTGCGTATTTCTCGGTCTCGGCTGTGTGCAACTGTTTCTTGCCTTGTGCCGAGAGGTACTCGCCCAGTGTGTTCTCTACATTCTCCTTGGGGAAAAGAATGTGCACATTCTGGAATGATGCATCGTACGGAGTCATGCAGTAGTACTGTATGCCGGGGATTGTCTTCATTCCCTGTGATTCCATATCCTGCTGTGACAGTACGATAGTCAGCTCCTTGGCACGGTCGTTGCGGTAGTTGAAGAAGATAACAACGTCGCCTTCCTTGATAGTACCGTTGACTTTCGCATTTTTTATAGGCTTTACAAACTCGTCGGTTACGCCTTCATCATATGATTCCTGCATTGCAACCACCATATCGTCTGCTGATTTGCCTATGCCGCCAACAATCAGGTCATATGCAACCTTGATGCGCTCCCAGCGCTTGTCACGGTCCATTGCATAAAAACGGCCTACGATATCGGCAATCGCAGCGTTGCCGACTTCATTACATTTGGCGGTAAGCTGCTCGATAAAGCCTTTGCCGCTTTGGGGGTCTGTGTCACGGCCATCCATGAAACAGTGTACGAAAGTGTTGTTGATGCCATATTCCCTGCCTATCTCGACCAATTTAAACAAATGATCCAGCGAGGAATGTACGCCGCCATTGGAGGTAAGTCCCATTAGGTGGACATCCTTGCCGTTCTTGACTGCGTATTCGTAGGCGTTGATGATTTCCTTGTTCTTCAGGATACTGCCGTCGGCACAGGCGCGGTTGATCTTTACCAGATCCTGATAAACAATACGACCGGCTCCAATGTTCAGGTGTCCTACCTCTGAGTTACCCATCTGGCATAGTTTTTCCAAAGGCTGTCTATGTATGGTGTTGGGGTGTTGAATATTACATCACCCTTACCCTTGTTACCAATACCCCAGCCGTCGAGGATTACCAATAAAGCTTTCTTTGCCATAGAAATTATATATATTTGATTCTTTGCCAGACAAATTTACAACTTATTTATTTAATAATGTATGCAAATGGCATTATTTTTATCAGACCACTTATAAAAAAAGAAGGTTGTCTCACGACAACCAATCTTTAGTTAACCTTAAATCTAATACCATGAAAAACACGTTGCAAAGGTAGTGCTTTCTGTGATACTTGCAATGTTGTTCGTTGTTTATTTTGGATATTTGCCTGTTTTCTTGATTTATATCAAGCGCAGGCATCTTGTTATGACAGAATATATGCAAGCAGGCGTAATTCCTGTTCGTTGTATACGTCTTCCCATTCCTTGCGCAGTTTTTGGAGGTTTCCGCCAAGTTCGGCAAGGCTTTCACGAACTTCCTGTACTTCATCAGGACCTATTACCTCATCGGTAAAGTATGTAATGTCCAGGTTCTTGCCGTTGTTGCGCAGTGCTTCCAGTTCGTCTATGACCTCATCCAGATCAATGTTCTCGTTCTGTGCAAAGTCGTCCAAGGCAATCTTGCGGTCAATAGCCTGGATGAGTTTGATCTGTCGCTTGGTGCGCGGATTACGGACTTTCTGGTCAATAGACAGGACTCCCTCTTTCATGGCTCCGCGCATTACGGAAACGAGTTCGGGATCATCTATGCCATTGTAATCCTCGTCGTCAGCACTTTCGCCAAGCATAACTGGGCGTGGTTTCTTGCGGTACTTTTTGCCGTCAGGAGTATATGTCAGGGTATGGTGCTTCTGGTTTTTTACCTTGAGCAGCCCCTCCTCGATGGCACGGTCAAAGATGGCATTCCAGTCTTCGTCCTCACTGCCTTCTGCAATGCCAAAGGAATCAAACTGGTCGAATTCGTTGTTCTGCACGTCCTCACTTTCTTTTCCTGTAAGGATGTCCTGCAGTTGGTTGCGTGTCAGGCCTATGCCTGCCTCCTGAATGACAATTATGGTTTTGACGATGTGGTTCTGTATATTCATGTTAGTATGGTCGTAGATTGCGTTTCCTTAACTGTACAAAATCCTGCGGCTCCAGGCAACGGTCCAATGTTACAGACTGGTTGTGGTCTGTCAGATAATGGCGCTGTGCCTTGATGCGGTAGTCAGGGGATGCCAGTGATAACGTATCTTGGTTAATCTTGGTATGGATGCCTCCCAGGGTTAGCATGGTCGGGAAGATGCAGTCGCTCTGTACAGGGTCCTTGCGGTGCTCCGCAACAAGGTTAGTGCGCTGTGGATACAATTGCCTGTATCCCTGGCTGAACCAGAATACCAACGGCGTGTGAAGCTGATAGTAGCTGGGCCACGGTGATGCGTGCAGGTACAAGTTGCGCTCGTCATCGTAGATGTCCTCTCCGTGGTCGCTGGTATAGACCAGTGCGCTTGGTCGTCCGCTCTGGTTGAGCATATCGATTATTCTTGCCAGGAAATGGTCAGTAAGGCGTATAGTATTGTCATACGCATTTATCAGTATGTTGCGGCAGTCGGCTGTGGCCTTGACCACGTTGTCAGGATGAAAGTGGCTTTGGTAGTCCTCGTAGCGGTCAGAGTAAGTGCTATGGCTGCCGTAGCTGTGCAGGACAATGAGCTGGTGGGGATATTTCCTGTCAAGTGCCAATGCCTCGCTGACATAGGGCAGGAGCAGCGTGTCCTTGGGGTCTCCGCTGATTTTGTCCCGCAGGAATATGGCAGTGTCTGCTTGCTCGGCAAGGTGATCGTTGAAAGAGTGGTTGCGTGGCTCGTTGCTGACGAAAGTCGTATGATAGCCTGCCTCGCGGAATGCTGCCAGGAGTCCTTTGGAATGGTATAGTACGGGAAAATCCTCAGCCGTTGCATGTGAGAGTATTATGGGTACACTCTTGTGTGTCGCATTGCTTTGGGTGAGGCAGTCGTGATATGCAATAATACCCGGTGTTTTGCTCAACTGGGGATTTGTCTCACGTTCGTAACCCATTATCTGCCAGTTGGCAGCACGGCTTGTCTCTCCGATTACAAGCACCAGGACCTGTGGAATCGTGTCTGCATCCTGGCATGTGGCTTCGAAGCGGAAATCGCGGCTGTTTTCAAGATACTTGAGTGAAAATGCCTGACGCTGGACTGCAAGTTTCAGGTTGTAACACACGTTTACGGGGAAGAGGTCGTCAAGAATGTTCCATTTTCCTGTTGCCAGTGTAGCTCCTGTGAGTGGTATTGATGCCAGCAACAGTGTGCCTGCGACCCAGCGTTGCCTGCGTATGAACAGGTTGGAAAGACGTCCTTTCTTCCTTGTATCGTAAATGGCACATATCAGGGTTGGAATGTATATGACAACTACGGCTACGACTGAAGGGTATAGCTGGGCTAGCATTTCGCCTGCCTCGTTGGGGCTCGAAGTAGCGACGTTGAGCCACATGTCGACGGCTATGACCCCCTTGCCAAACAGGTACGAAAGAACAATATTGAATGCGCCCAGGAACTGTATGGGAAACAACCACAGACAGACCTTCGATGGACGGTGGCTAAGTGTCATCACCGTCCAATACACAGAGAGCGGAAGGAGTAGCAATGTTGCCTTGCCGTACCATGGCATATTCTCGGTAAAACAGAGAATCAGGTTGGGCAGCATCAAGACTGTCAGGTACAGGTAGAAAAGAACCTTTTGTTTCATGTCTGAAAATTGCGAATGCAAAGGTATGATTTTTTCCTAAAAGCGCAAATTTTTTATTACAAAGTTTTATTTCGCCTCTTTTCCACGTCGGTCGGTGAGCATGAGACTTGCACATTCGGCAGGGTCGGCTCCCAGTTGGACGGCTCGTGCAAAATCTGCTCGTGCAAGGGATTTTTTCTTGAAATCACGGTATAGTATGGCGCGTGAAATGTAAAAGTCAGGATTGTCAGGCTCCAGGCTTATGGCCTGGTTCATGTCGTACAGGGCCAGTTCAAAGTTGCGGCGTTTCTGATGCAGCCCTCCGCGTACTATCCATCCTGTGGCATAGCTTGGCCAGTAGCGGACTATTATATCAGCCTGTTCCATTGCCTCTTGTGGTCGGTTGTCATCTGCGTTGAGCATAGCAAGTGATATGCGTGCCTCGCGATTGTCCGGTTGCAGAGTTATAAGGTGTTCATAGTCTCTGCGGGCTTTCATCATAAGGTGCTGCTTGCGGTATACGTAGGCACGGTAGAAAAGACCCTGCAGGTGGTCTGGATTGATGGTCAGAAGGTTGTCCAGATCTGTCAGGGCACGTGTTTCGCTTCCCATTGTCAGGTAGAGCGAAGCGCGGTCGATGAGCAGGTTCTGACTGCCGCTTTGCAGTGTAAGCCCGTCGCTGAATGCCTGTAGCGCGTCCTTGTGACGTTTCTGGCGGACATATATCTCGCCCAGATATTGGTATAGCACTGCATTTGCCTTGTCGGCAGGTTTCAGGTGCATTGCCTGGTTTATGAGGGAATCGGCCTTGGTGAGAGAATCCTGCTCCATGGCCTTCATTGCATTCCTGATTATTGCAGCATAGTCGTCCTGAGCTCTGACGGGTTGCAGTGCCAGAAACATTATAAGGACGATATATAGGATATTGTATTTCAAGTCAGGTTTCAGTTATGTTATTCACTCATTCTTGCGCATACGGCTGCTGGATCCTCTGCACCGAAGACAGCACTGCCTGCAACAAGCACGTCAGCTCCCAGTCTGCGCAGTTCCTGATAGTTTGTAAGGTCAACTCCACCGTCAACCTCTATAAGGGCATGCGAACCCGTATTGTCGATAAGCTTGCGCAGTTGCTGTACTTTTTTATATGTATGGGGGATGAATTTTTGACCCCCGAATCCCGGATTTACGCTCATAAGCAGAACAAGGTCGACATCCTGTATAATATCCTGCAATACAGACACCGGGGTTGCTGGGTTCAGGGTTACTCCGGCTTTCATGCCTGCATCGTGAATCTGTGCGATGACCCTGTGGAGGTGAGTACATGCTTCGTAGTGAACATTCATGATGTGTGCTCCCAGCGCTTTTACCTCGGGTATGAATTTCTGCGGTTCGACAATCATAAGGTGTACGTCCAGCGGTTTTTTGCTGAGTCGTGCTACATGTTTTAGTACGGGGAATCCGAAAGAGATGTTAGGGACAAAGACACCGTCCATGACATCGATGTGCAGCCACTGGGCAGCGCTGTTGTTAAACCATTGGAATTCGCGTTCCAGGTTGCCGAAATCGGCACTTAGTAATGATGGAGCTAACATATTGCGTTTGTTGAATTTGCGTTTGTCTGTAATCAGATGGCACGTATGATATATCTGAATGTACGGTCGCGCCACTGCATCTGGTATTGCTTGCGCGGCCATGCTCCCCAGGAGTCGACACAGCCCAGTCCCATCTGCGTCTGGCATATCTGTGTGACCGTATATGGTTTCGGAGTGAGGTCGCCCGAATGGCTCTGATGCATGTTCTTGTCTTTTCCGTCGTCCAAGTCCTGTGGCAGGAAGTTGAGGGACGAACATTCCATGCTGTCGGGGCATAGGAACATCAGTCCGTGTCCCTCATCGTCGGTCAGTTGCCACGATGTTACATCGCAGTGGTTTCCTGACTCCTGCGGGCGTACGTAATGATAGTATTGCTCAGATACGCGTGATGTGTATGTGCCTATCTGCTGCGAGGACTTACGGTCGACATAGTTCTCTATAGGTCCACGTCCTGTGTAGCATAGGTTCAGGTCTTGCCCGGGCATAACCCACTGCATTCCGAAACGCATGGGTTGCGGCTTGTTCTTGGCGTTTTCATCGACATCAAGATTCTGGACGACATGAATTTCACCTTGTGTATTAACTGTATATGTAAAATTTACAATGGCATCAATGTCCCTAACCTTGAGGCATGCCATGACAGATGCACTGCCATCCTCCTCTTTCGTAAGCTGCAGGCTTTGCATGGAGTATGACGGGGATTTCCATGCAGCGAATCTGTTTTGCAGTCCTGCGCCATAGTCATTGTCGGTCGGTGCGCGCCAGAAATTAGGTATAACGGGAAATCCCTCCTGCAGCATTTCCTTTTTGTCACTCATGAGGCTCTCAATCAGTCCGGTTTTGTGGTTGATGGTGATCTTCAGCTTGCCTGTGCCGAGGCCATATTTGTCGTTGAGACTGTCGACGGAAACAGTTGCCATTGTGTTCTTGTCCTTTCCTTTGTTTACCAATGCTGGCTGAGAAGTTTCCGATGCAGCGGCAGGATGCAGGTGCAATTGCCCGCGCGACACAACTGTTCCTGCAGGAAGAATGCCTTCCTGTTCCTTTGTCACGAACTCGATGTTAAGATAGACATTGTTGTTCCTATACTGTTTTAGCGCCGGGCCCAATTTTGCCAGTGGTATGCGCATCCTGGTTGTTTCCTGGGCAGGCAGGTACAGGAATTTGGCACGGTCGTAGCAGCGTTCAATACCATCGGCGACAAGGTGTATCTGCATGGCGATATTGTCTCCGATTCGGAAGAAATTCTCGTTGTAGATGCCAAGCATGCCAGTCTCCTCGTCAAAGTCCCTGACCCAAAAATTCTGATATCCGTACTGCACCTCGTAGGCATGTGGATTGAAAGTGCGGTCGGGCGCAAGTATGCCGTTACAGTTGAAATTATGGTCGCTGGCAGGATCCTCTCCATCGTCGCCACCGTACATCCATATCTGCCGTCCTGTCTTCTTGCTCTTTCCGCGTACACCCTGGTCAATCAGGTCCCAGATATATCCGCCCTGATATTTAGGATATTTGCGTATAAGGTCCATATAGTCCATGAATCCTCCCATTGAGTTGCCCATGGCGTGGGCATATTCACATTGTATCAGAGGACGCGGGTTATTGCCCTGAGCATATTTCTCACATTGCTCATATCCATAATACATGGGACAGAATATATCTGTCGTGGATTCCTGACCGGCCTGTTCATATTGTACCGGACGTGTCGGGTCCATACTCTTGACGGTATGATATGCATCCTTGAAATTGTCCCCATGTCCGCTTTCGTTACCAAGGCTCCATACGATTATGCTGGGGTGATTGCGCTGTACGGTGACGTTTGCAATGTTACGCTCCAATATGGTTGTGCGATAGTCAGGGTTCTGAGCCAGACGGGTATTGCCATATCCCATGCCGTGGCTCTCGAAATTAGCTTCGGCACAGAGATATATTCCGTATTCGTCACACAGGTCGTACCAACGGGGATCGTCCGGATAGTGGCATGTGCGTATTGCGTTTATGTTCAGCTGCTTGATGGCAAGGATGTCTGCCTTCATCTGCTCGGTACTGATGACATATCCGCCGTCCGGGTCCATTTCATGGCGGTTTGCACCCTTTATCAAAATTGGCTTGCCGTTGAACAGCAGCTGACCGTCACGGATCTCTATATGCCGGAAGCCTATGCGCTGGCGTATGCTCTGTATTGTCCGCCCATTGTCGGATATGGTCACTGTGAGGGTGTAGAGATTTGGTTTCTCAGCACTCCATGGCTCGACGTCGACAACAGGTTCCTTCATGAATACCAGATCACCGCCTATCTTACCGGTGCTATGCCATACATTGCTGCCGTTGGGAGCAGACAGTTTCATTACAATGTCCTTGCCCTTGCATCCTGTAGTATACAGTTCGAATCCCAGCTGACCTACAGTATTGCTTGCGTTCAGGTCCTGCGTAATCCTAATGTCCCGGATATGCGACTGAGGACGTGCATACAGATATACCTCACGTGCTATTCCGGTAAAACGCCAGAAATCCTGATCCTCTCCGTAAGAACCGTCGCACCAACGCATGACCTGCATGCAGATAAGGTTTTTCTGCCCTGGCTTCAGGTAGCTTGTCAGGTCAAACTCCACGGCATCCTTCGAATCCTCGCTGTATCCTACCTCCTGCCCATTGACCCATAGGGTCAGGTTACTCGTTGCTGAGCCTACATACATGATGATCTGCTGACCGTTCCAACTGGAAGGTATGTTGACTATACGACGGTACGAACCAGTATAGTTGTTTTTCTCTTCGATGTATGGCGGATTGGGTTTGAACTGCTTTGCCCAAGCATAGCCGATGTTCTTGTAGATCTTGTCGCCGTAGCCGTGCATCTCGAAAAGTCCGGGAACAGGAAAACTGACCCAACGTGAGTCATCGAAATCTGTCCTCCAGAAATTCTTCGGCGCCTTGTCATGGTCTTTGCTGAAATTGAATTTCCATTCACCCTCCAGCGACAAGTAGCGGCTGCTACGGCTCTTGTCGTTTGCGAGTGCCAGATCCTCGCTTTCGAAAGCGAAGAACGATGCGTGCAGGGGCATTGTGTTAATGCGGTTGACGCTTGGGTCCATCCAACGCGGCTGGCCGTCGGATGCTGCATAGGCAGTTGTTGCTGTGGCAATAGCGAGTATCGCCAATAGGGCATTATATGTTTTCATCATAATGCAAAGGTAGTTTTTTTATATATCACGCGCAAATATTTTTCTGTCTTTTAAAAATTATTTTGTTATCTTTACGCAGGAAAATGTGAATAATCTATAAAGTCAGGTATATATGTTTAGTCCCAGGAATTTGTTTTTCATGCTTGTTAGCATGATGGTTACGGTAGTTCTTAATGCCGAGCCCATAACCCGTGAACAGGCCCGTCTTCGTGCCCAAAGTTTTTTGGAAAAGGCGTCCGGCAGTCGCAATCTGGCTCCTGTAGTCAATGGTGCGAGACTGTCTCCGAGAAGGCTTGCCAGAAAAGGCTCATCGGACGTGGAACTGTACTATGTATTCAACCGAGGTGACAATCAAGGATTTGTCATAGCAACCGGCGATGACAGGCTACGACCCGTGATAGGATACACGGACGAGGGCGAGTTCGACTATAACAACCTGCCGGATAACATGAAATTCTGGCTGGAGGGTTACGAGGCGGAGTTGCAGTATCTGAGCGAGCATCCCGAGTGTCTGGCAACTGCTCCCAAGTATGCGCCGATACACAAGGCTGTCGCACCTATGGTTACGACCAAGTGGAACCAGACGGCTCCATACAATAACGAATGTCCACAGTATTTTACGCTGGGACGCAGCGTGACCGGCTGTGTTGCCACGGCTATGGCACAGATTCTGTATTACCAGCGTGCAAAATCCGTCACCGAGACACAGGCTGACATGCCTTCGTACGAAACTAATACGGCTCACCCCGATTACGGAAAACTGGCTGTAGACGGAATACCTGCAGGTTCGCCTATAGATTGGGATAATATGCTTAATACATATACCGGCAGTGCCACTGCCAAGCAGCAGTTGGCAGTGGCGCAGTTGATGCACTATTGCGGTGTGAGTGTCAAGATGGACTACAGCAGTTCTCAGTCAGGTGCTTTCTCGTACATGGTGGCAAATGCCATGAAGCAGTTTTTCGGTTATGGAAGTTCGGTCAAATACGTTTACAAGGACGATGTCTATACGGATGATGCTTGGGATGCGCTTTTGTATAACGAGCTTGCCGAGGGCAGACCGTTCTATCTGAGCGGTGCTAATTCCAGCGGCGGACATGCCTTTGTATGTGACGGATATGACGACCAGGGATGTTTCCATATCAACTGGGGTTGGGGAGGCAACAGTGACGGATATTATGTACTGACAAGGCTGAACCCGGGCTCACAGGGTGTGGGTGGCAGCAGTGGAGGCTACAGTGACGGCGCAGAGGCAGTGATAGGCTGTGAACCTGAGAACTACATGGAACGTGCCTTGCCAATCAGCAATGCTTCGCTTAAGAAAATTTGCGTTGATAACTGGGACACCAACAACGATGGGCAGTTCTCGTTTGGCGAGGCAGCGGCCGTTTCTACCATAGGCACCGCATTCAAGGGAAAGACGGCAATAACAACGTTCACGGAACTGTACTATTTCACGGGTCTAACCTGGCTTGCCGACGAGGCATTCATGGGATGTACTGCCCTCAAGGAGATAAAACTGCCCAAGGGACTGCAATCCATCGGTAAGCGTACTTTCAAGGGCTGTACCAAGCTGAAGAACCTGAATATGCCCGAGGGACTTACAAGCATTGGCGAGGAGGCATTCCGTGACTGCGTAAATCTG
>OMQX01000025.1 GCA_900313335.1 uncultured Prevotellaceae bacterium | reverse complement strand
CCTTGCTGCCTATAATATAGATGTGGCGGTAATCCCGGAAATTCTTGGTACAGTAGCAGGTGATGATACCATTATCATAGCCTTGGCGGAAGGAGCCATCCATGAGAATGTAGTCCAGTCCATGCAGAAAATTTTACCTAAATTAAAGAACATGTTATGATTGACGTTAAGGAACAAAATACAGTAAATCAGACAAAACATGGTAAGAATCTGGAGAATATACGCATAGTTGTCGCAGATCCCAGCCACGAGAAATATGTGGATGAGATTTTGGAGACAATACGTATTGCTGCACGCAAGCGCGGGACAGGTATTGCAGAACGTACCCATGATTACCTTTCTACCAAGATGAAGGAATCCAAGGCCGTTCTTGCATTGGATGGTGATCGCTTTGCAGGTTTCAGCTACATTGAGACATGGGGTAACCGTCATTACGTTACCACATCAGGTCTTATTGTACATCCCGACTATCAGGGACTCGGCATTGCCAAGCGCATCAAGGACTATACATTTACTCTAGCCCGTGTCCGTTGGCCGCATGCCAAGATTTTCTCGCTTACCAGCGGTGATGCTGTAATGAAGATGAATACCGCACTTGGTTACGTGCCGGTCAGTTTCAGCCAGCTTACAGACGATGAGAGTTTCTGGCGCGGTTGTCAGGGATGCACTAATCACGATATCCTGGAATTGAAACAAAGAAAGTTCTGCGTTTGTACAGGTATGCTATGGGATCCTGAAAAACATCATGGAGAGCCAACCAGTCTCGAGGTTATCAAGGATGTGATGCGTACACTGGTTTTAAGGGGAATTGAATAAAAAAGAATAGATATATGTCTGAAAAGAAAAAGGTTGTCGTCGCATTCAGCGGCGGTTTGGATACAAGCTACACAGTAATGTATCTGGCAAAGGAGAAGGGGTATGAGGTATATGCTGCATGTGCCAATACGGGAGGTTTCAGTGCCGAGCAGCTTAAAGCCAACGAGGAAAATGCCTACAAGTTGGGCGCTACCAAGTATGTTACTCTTGATGTTACCCACGAGTATTACGAGAAATCTCTGAAATACATGATTTATGGCAATGTACTGCGCAACAACTGCTATCCTATTTCCGTCAGTTCCGAGCGTATATTCCAGGCACTCGCCATTGCCCGTTATGCAAACGAGATAGGCGCCAGTGCAATAGCACATGGATCAACCGGAGCAGGTAACGACCAGATTCGTTTTGATATGACATTCCTGGTAATGTGTCCTGGTGTAGAGATCATCACTCTGACCCGTGACGGAAATCTCAGTCGTCAGGAAGAAGTCGATTATCTGAATGCAAACGGTTACTACGCAGATTTTACAAAATTGAAATACAGTTATAATGTTGGACTTTGGGGTACCAGTATCTGTGGCGGTGAGATCCTTGATTCCAAGCAAGGACTGCCCGAGAGTGCATACCTCAAGCATCCAACAAAGCAAGGACCGGAAACACTGAAGCTGGGTTTTGAGAAAGGCGAATTAGTCTCTGTCAATGGCAAAACATACGAGGATAGGATTGCCGCAATCCAGGCTGTCGAAGAGATAGGTGCAGTCTATGGGATAGGCCGTGACTGTCATGTAGGTGATACCATTATAGGCATCAAGGGTCGCGTTGGTTTCGAGGCTGCAGCTCCGATGCTGATAATTGGTGCACACCGTTTCCTGGAGAAATACACACTCAGCAAGTGGCAGCAGTATTGGAAAGATCAGGTGAGCAATTGGTACGGGATGTTCTTGCATGAGAGCCAGTACCTGGAGCCAGTCATGCCAGATATTGAGGCAATGCTCGCAAGCAGTCAGCGCAATGTTACAGGTGTTGTTGAACTCGAACTGCGCCCGCTGATGTTTCAGACTGTAGGCGTAGATTCGCCAAACGATCTTGTAAAGAACAAACTGGGTGAATATGGCGAGACAGCCAAGGCATGGTCCAGCGAAGACGCCAAAGGATTTATCAAGGTTACATCAACAGCACTCCGTGCATACTATTTGGCACATCCGGATGAAAAGCGTTAGGGTAGGAATTCTAGGTGCAGCAGGCTATACTGGTGGTGAATTGATTAGACTCCTTGTAAACCACCCCAATGCCGAGATTGTTTTTGCCAATAGCGAAAGTAATGCCGGCAGGAAAGTGTATGATGTGCACGAGGGATTGTACGGAGATACCGAGATAGTCTTTACAAGCGAGATGCCTTGGAGCACGATAGATGTTGTGTTTTTCTGCTTTGGACACGGCAAGAGCGAACAATTCCTTAAGGAACACCAGATACCGGAATCTGTCAGGATTATTGATATGGCTCAGGATTTCCGTATCAGAGGCGATCACGATTACATATATGGCCTGCCCGAGATACACCGTGAGCAGATCCGTAACTGTAGGCACCTTGCCAATCCAGGATGCTTTGCAACATGCATACAGGAGGCGCTTCTCCCATTGGCCAAGGCAGGCTTGCTTGTTGACGATATATCAGTCAATGCAATTACCGGCTCTACAGGAGCAGGTCAGAAACCAGGAGCGACAACACATTTCTCTTGGCGCAGCAATAACCTTTCCATATATAAGCTCTTCACTCACCAGCATCTGCATGAAATCTGCCAGACACTTAACGAACTGAAACCGGCATCTGCACCACATGTTGCAGACACACTTAACGAAGGTTATGATGCAGACGGGATCACCGTAGACTTTATACCTTACCGCGGCAATTTTTCACGCGGTATTTTCTGTACAGCGACAGTGAAACTCGACCAAGCACTTCCTGCCGAGGAGATTGTCCGATTATACAGGAATTTCTTTGCCGATGCCGCATTCACACACTACAGCGACAATCCTTTGGATTTGAAACAGGTCATTAACACAAACAAAGCCATGGTACATGTCGATGTATTCGGCCGAAAGGTAGTTGTGACATCTGTAATCGACAACCTGCTTAAGGGTGCTGTAGGGCAGGCAGTACAGAATATGAATCTCATGTTTAATTTAGACGAGAAGGCCGGTTTGAATCTAAAGGCCAGTGCATTTTGATATATGGAACTGTTTGATGTTTATCCGCTGTTCGACATAGCAATTGACAAGGGAGAGGGGTGTCACGTATGGGACAGCAACGGACAGGAATATCTTGACCTCTATGGCGGTCATGCCGTAATATCCGTAGGTCATGCCCATCCACACTATGTGGACGCACTCTCCACGCAGGTAGCAAAGCTTGGATTCTATAGCAATTCGGTGCAGAATCCATTACAAAAGGAACTTGCTCGCCGTCTTGGCAAGGTATGCGGCTACGAAGATTATCAGTTGTTTCTTATCAATTCAGGCGCCGAAGCCAATGAGAATGCCCTCAAACTGGCATCATTCTACAATGGCCGTACACGCATCCTCTCGCTGGAAAAGGCCTTCCATGGCCGTACGTCCCTTGCTGTCGAGGCAACCGCAAATCCGAAGATAATCGCTCCAGTCAACTCCAATGGACACGTAACATACTTGCCTATAAACGATATCGGGGCATGGCGACGGGAGATTGAAAAGGACGACGTCTGTGCATGTATTATCGAATGTATTCAGGGTGTAGGCGGTATCCGTATGGTTCAGGCAGATTTCCTTCAGCAACTCAAGGCACTCTGTGAGGCACACAATACCGTCTTGATATGCGATGAGATACAGTGCGGTTATGGCCGTAGCGGCAAGTTCTTTGCACACCAGTGGCTTGATGTCAGTCCGGATATGATTACCATTGCCAAGGGAATCTGTAACGGTTTCCCGATGGGCGCAGTACTGATTTCCCCCAAGTTCCATCCGGTATACGGACAATTAGGAACAACATTCGGAGGCAACCATCTTGCTTGTGCCGGAGCGCTCGCAGTACTTGACATCATAGAGGACGAGAAACTCATAAGGAATGCACACGACATAGGCGAGTATCTTTTATCCGGACTCCGGGAACTGCAAGCCGAAACCACACATATAATCGATGTCCGTGGTCGCGGTCTTATGATAGGAATCGAACTCGACATTCCATACAAGGAACCGCGTCTGCGCCTCATCAAGGAGGAACACATCTTTACAGGATGTTCAGGCACCAATGTCATCCGCCTTCTTCCTCCACTTTGTATATCACATGATGATGCTGACCGTTTCATCGCATCATTCAAAAAAGTACTATTATGAAAATAGCAGTAATCGGATGCGGAAACATGGGAGGTGCGCTTGTCAGGGGATGGTGCGCATCAGGAATTGCCGAGGATATCACCATAACAGCCAAAAGCCAGAGCACCCTGGATACCTATCAGGCCTTATATCCCGAACTGAACGTAACGTTATCCAATGCAGACGCCGTTCGTCGTTCGCATTATGTGATCATTGCAGTTAAGCCATGGCTCGTAAACCAGGTCCTCAGCGAGATAGAGCCGGAACTGGACGGCAAGGTTGTAATAGCTGTCGCAGCAAATATACGCCATCAGCGGATTGACTATTATGCAATGCCCAATATTGCAGCCGAGTATTCCCAGAGCATGACCTTTATTACTCCTGCGAATGAAGCAGGCAATGTCAATGACGCAGTTCTGGAGCTTTTCAGGAGGGTAGGCCAGGTAATGCCGGTATCTGAATCACAGCTCACAGCAGGTATGATGATGTCCGGTTGTGGTATAGCATATGTCATACGCATGATTCGCGCCATGATGTGTGGCGGTGTAGAAATGGGATTCAGTCCTTCGCAGGCTCAGGAGATAGCCCGGCAGACCATGCAGGGCGCCGTTACCCTTTTACAGGAGTCAGGACTTCATCCCGATGTTGCGATAGACAGGGTTGCCACCCCAGGCGGAGTAACCATAAAGGGACTTAATGAACTGGACCATTCCGGTTTCAATTCAGCAATTATACGATGCCTCAAGGCCGGATTAAAATAATCGGACAGTGAAAAGGATTACAGTCAAGGTTGGCAGTGCCGTTCTTACACGCGAAGACGGGACATTGGACGTTACACGCCTCTCGGCAATCGTTGACCAGATAGCCATGTTGCATAAGAGTGGGTACGAGGTTATACTCGTTTCCAGCGGCGCCGTGGCATCGGGCAGGGGAGAACTGCACCTGGGCAATACCCAGGAACTGGACTCTGTCGGGCAGCGTCAGCTTTTCAGCGCAGTAGGCCAGGCCAAGCTTATAAACCGATACTACGATTTTTTCAGCGAGCACCATTTGCACGTAGGCCAGGTTCTTACGCAAAAGTCAGACTTTGACAGCGAGGAGCACCGCCGCAATATGCAGACCTGCATGAATGTCATGCTCGACAACGGAGTTATTCCTATCGTAAACGAGAATGACACCGTCTCCATTGCCGAACTTATGTTTACCGATAATGACGAGCTTTCAGGACTGATAGCACGTATGATGAATGTAGACACACTCATTATTCTCAGCAATATAGACGGTCTGTATGACGGAAATCCCGAAACCCCCGGCACAAGCCTTATACACGAGGTCCTTCCCGGGAACCGTATAGACCAGTATATACAGGCAGAAAAATCCGTCGTCGGGCGTGGAGGTATGCAGAGCAAATGCACAACAGCCATGACTGTGGCATCCTCGGGTATTGATGTATATCTTGCACGCGGAACACGCGAGAATGTACTCACAGACCTCCTCTTGTCCGATGCCCGGGTCCCCCATACACACTTTGTAAGACAATAAAGATATGGAATTCGACAGCGCTGCAATAAAATCCGCAGCACGACAGCTCTCACGCCTCAGTGCCCAGGAAACAGACATTATACTTGCCGATATGGCAGATGCGCTTGAAGCATCAATACCCGCCGTTATGTCTGCCAACGAAGCAGACCTTTCTCGCATGGACCCAGCCAACCCCAAGTATGACCGTCTGCAGCTCACTCCAGAACGTATCAGGGCAATAGCAGCCGATTGCCGCAATGTAAGCAGGCTACCATCACCCCTTGGTCAGGAATTGATGCACCGCACAATGCCAAATGGCCTTGATATAACACGTATCAGTGTAGCGTTCGGTGTCATAGGCGTTATTTACGAGGCACGTCCCAATGTCACGATGGATGTCACATCACTATGTCTCAAAGCCGGCAGTGCAGTCGTACTAAAGGGCGGCAAGGATGCAGACGATACAAACCGGGCAATAACCCAAGTCATACACTCCGTACTATGTAACCATGGCCTCAGCAGCGACACGGTAACCCTGCTTCCCGCCACACGCGAGGCTACGGCACAGTTGCTTGAGGCCCGAGATCTTGTGGATCTCCTTATTCCACGCGGTTCGGCCGACCTTATCAACTATGTACGCGAAAATGCAACCGTTCCAGTCATCGAAACAGGCGCAGGAGTCGTTCATTGTTATATAGACCAGGATGCAGACCTGCAGATGGCGGCACGTATTGTCCAGAATGCCAAGTGCCGACGCGTCAGCGTCTGCAATGCACTGGACTGTCTGCTGGTCCATCGTTCGGTCGAACCCCACCTGGATCAGATACTGTCCCCTGTCAAGGACCGTGTCTGTATCCATTACGGAGAATATGGCCGCGAGTGGCTTTCATACAATATGTCGGTGAAAATAGTTGATTCCATCGACGAAGCCATTCAGCACATCAATACCTACGGCAGCGGACACAGCGAGGCAATCGTTACAGACAACCAGGATGCGGCAGCCAGATTCCTGCGTGAAGTAGATGCTGCATGTGTCTATCACAACGCACCTACCAGTTTTACAGACGGAGCACAGTTCGGGCTTGGTTCAGAAATAGGCATCAGTACCCAGAAACTGCATGCCCGTGGACCTATGGCACTTCAGGAGATAACTACATACAAGTGGATAATAAAAGGCGCAGGCCAAATCAGATGTTAGAGAAATTCGTACCCCAGACACAGTTCTCCTCATACGAGGACTTTATGCGCAATTTCAAGGTCAATGTACCCGAGGATTTCAATTTTGCGTACGATGTCGTAGACGCTTGGGCAGAGACAGAGCCCGAGCGCGAGGCAATCCTATGGACCAATGAGCGTGGTGACGTACGTCACTTTAACTATGCCGAGCTTAAGAGATACTCTGACTCGGCAGCCAGCTATTTCCTCTCATTGGGCATCAAGCGTGGGGATTGTGTTATGTTCATACTTAAGCGACGCATCGAGTGGTGGATAACAATGGTTGCCCTGCACAAGATCGGTGCAGTAGCCATTCCTGCAACCCACCTGCTTACTGACAAGGACATTATATACCGTTGCCATGAGGCAGACGTTCGTGCAATCATATCCGTCGGGGATATGAATGTCCTTCGCAATGTAATACGTGCCCGTCCCTACTGTACATCCTTGCAGCACTGTATCAGCATAGGACCTGCCGTTCCTCAGAATTGGGACAATTTCTGGCAAGGATGTATGCTTGCATCCAAGTTCAAAAGCCAGAAGGGTCAGAACAAGGTTACAGACAATTTTCTGATGTATTTTACCTCCGGCACCAGCGGCGAGCCAAAGATGGTAATGCATGACCACTCGTATGCCCTGGCCCATATACTTACCGCCAAATACTGGCATAACGTCCATCCCGGCAGCCTCCATCTAACTGTTGCAGATACAGGATGGGGAAAAGCCGTATGGGGCAAGTTCTATGGCCAGATGATATGTGGAGCAACCATATTCGTATATGACTTTGAGGGCCGTTTCGAGGCAGACAAGATGCTTACAGCCATATCCAATTTCCATGTCACCTCGTTCTGTGCTCCGCCAACCGTATATCGCTTCATGATACGCGAGGACCTGTCCAAATACGACCTCTCCTCTCTCGAATATTGCACTACAGCAGGTGAGGCACTCAACCCCAATGTGTTCAGGGAGTGGAAGGAAAAGACAGGAATAATGATCTACGAAGCCTACGGACAGACCGAGACTACGCTAGTATTGGGAACATACCCGTTTGTTGAGCCGCGCGCAGGAAGCATGGGCCTCCCCAATCCCCAGTTCAATGTCGACGTATTTGATTCCGAGGGAAACAGCTGCCCTCCAGGAGAGCATGGCCAGCTCGTTATCCGTGTGGATGACAGGAAACCATTGGGCCTGTTCAAGGAATACTACTGTCATTCGGAACTTGACAAGTCGGCAATCCGAGATGGATGGTATTATACCAACGATGTTGTATGGCGTGACGAGCAGGGATACTACTGGTTTGTATGCCGTGCAGACGATGTAATCAAGTCCAGCGGTTACAGAATCGGTCCCTTCGAGGTCGAGAGTGCACTTATGACACACCCTGCCGTGGTCGAATGCGCCATTACCAGTGTACCTGACGAGGTGCGCGGCATGGTTGTAAAGGCCACCGTGGTCCTTTCCACCGAGTATATCGGGCAGGAGGGTCCGGAACTTGTCGCTGAACTTCAAAACCACGTTAAGCAGGAAACTGCACCATACAAGTATCCCCGAATAATAGAATTTGTTGACGAACTGCCCAAAACCATATCAGGCAAGATCCGCCGTGTCGAGATTCGCGACAGGGATCATGAAAAATAACAGATAACCCCAAGACAGAATTCAGATATACAACAAATAATGAAATCTTTTCTTAATGTACAGGACCTCGGTAATCTGAAAGCAGCTCTCGCCGAGGCTCAGGAAATCAAGCAAGACCGTTTCAAATACGTTGAAATGGGTAAAAACAAGACCGCCCTGCTCGTTTTCTTCAACAACAGCCTGCGTACACGACTTTCGACACAGAAAGCAGCCCTTAATCTGGGAATGAACGTTATTGTCCTTGATGTCAATGCAGGAGCTTGGAAACTGGAAACAGAGCGCGGAGTCATTATGGATGGTGACAAGAGCGAGCATCTCCTTGAAGCCATTCCCGTCATGGCAAGCTATTGCGACGTAATCGGAATCCGTTCCTTCGCAGGGCTTGCAGACCGCGAGTACGACTATTCCGAAACCGTATACAACCAGTTCGTAAAATACAGCGGCAAGCCCGTCTTTGCAATGGAAACGGCAACAGTCCATCCCCTGCAGGCATTTGCCGACTTGATAACAATCGAGGAACATAAGACCTGTCCACGTCCTAAGGTTGTCCTTACATGGGCACCACATCCCAAATCATTGCCACAGGCAGTGCCCGACAGCTTTGCAGAATGGATGAATGCTGCAGATGTCGATTTCGTCATTACACACCCCGAAGGCTATGAGTTGGACCCGCGCTTTGCCAGCAATGCCCAAGTAGAGTACGATCAGCTCAAGGCCTTCGAAGGCGCAGATTTCATATACGCCAAGAACTGGTCATGCCCCGGAGTAACCAACCCCGACAAATATGGACAGATTCTGGACGACTATCATAAGATGATGGATTGGACGGTATCAGCACGTCAGATGGCAGTAACCAATAATGCCCATTTCATGCATTGCCTGCCTGTACGGCGCGGAATGATCGTCACCGATGAGGTTATAGAAGGCCCCCGCAGTCTTGTAATCCCCGAGGCAGCAAACCGTGAAATCTCGGCAACTGTCGTCCTGAAGCGAATTCTGGAGAACCTTTAAGAAGGTAGGCAGAAACGTATTCCCCACAGGAAGAAATTACTCTCCTCGTGGGCCATTGTGTGTTGTGTGAAAGGTCGGTAGTCCAGAGGCATTGACCATCCCTGACGGTCACACAATCCAAACCACGGCTCTATGCAGACGTAAGGACATAGCAAGTCCGTCATCTGCCACACCAGACACACAGGAGCATCAAAATACACCTGAGCCAGCGGCGTCTCGCCGTCAGCCCTGTACAGCTCCATGCCGTAGAACTGTCCACCATCGAATATCAGCGCCTCGTTCCTGAACGTATCAACGCATATCGGAATCTGCCCGTTCTCGTTCATCTGCACATGATAGCGCTCAGGACTCCAGCATCCCTGCTCACCTGCACGCACCACGCTTACACCGTTTACCGGACCTGATGCAGCCGTGTTGGTTGGAGTCATATATCCTATTATACGGCTGGCATCATCACCCTCCACTGTATCAAAGTCAGGTAGGGCCAGGGCAGGATGTCCGCCTATCTGGTAATGCATGGTTTCATCGCTCAGGTTCCTGACTTCGGCCTCACATTCCAACTGCTCACCACGCAATGTATATCTCAGCGTCAGTTGCCATTTGAACGGGAAGCATGCCATGTTTTCATCGTTACTCGTCGTGGTAAACGAAACCTCGCTGACTTCATCACTATCCGTAACAGGCGAATCCTTGTCAATCTCAAATTCCATGCCCTTTGCAAAACCATGCTTAGGCATGTTGTATTCCTTGCCGTTCAGCGAGTATTTGCCATTCCACAGCCCTCCGCATGCAGGGAACAGGATAGGGGAGTGCCCCTTCCAGAATGCAGGATCGCCGTTCCACCACAGTTCACGTCCGTTCCTGTCCTTCACACTGACAACCTCGGCACCCAGCGAATTGATTGTCACAGTCAGATTCTCGTTCTTTAATGTGTAAGTCATGTTGATATGCGGTTAAAATTATCCATTACCAGCTCCTCGCCATTCCAGCAGGCGTAGGTACATTGTATGAAACTGTCTCCCAGAATCATCATGCGGCAGCTGCGTGACATAATCAGGTCGTACTCCACATGACGGTGCCCGAAGATATAATAGTTGATGTCAGGATTCTCCCTGTAATGCTCCTTTGCAAACAGCACCAGAGGTTCGGTCTCGGGATCAAAGTCCGAGGGCGTTAACATATACTCCCCGTTTGCGCCGTAGCTCTGGAACAGGGCATCCCCGAATTCGTTTGTCGGCACCCCAGCCTTTCCCCAGACCCCTTCGTGCTTCATGCGGCTGTAATACGCCCAGCGCAGTCCTATTTCCAGACCCCAGTTGGCAGGAAATATATTACGGAACAACCACTGGCATATCCTATTGTGGAAAATACGCCGGATTAACCGAAAACTGGTGCTGTCTTCACGCAACCCGTCACCGTGGGCAAGAAAGAAACGCGCAGTTCTGTCTCCAATTACCAGATCCATCGTTTCAGGTCCTCGGTGAACATTCACCCCGCACTCTCTCTCAAGGTACCCGAATGTCCATATATCATGGTTCCCCGTAAAAAAATGAACCTCAACACCGCTGTCAGTCAGTTCTGCCAGTTTGCCCAGGAACCTCACCATCCCCTTGGGCACCAGATTTCGGTATTCAAACCAGAAATCAAACATATCCCCCAGTAGGAATATCGCCTCTGCTTCGTCCTTGATGCTGTCAAGGAATGCACACAGCCTCTTCTCACTTGCACCGTTATCCGCAATGGCCCTTGAGCCAAGGTGTGCATCACTCAGGAAATATATCTTCTTCATTTTCTCTACAGGAATCCCAGTTCCATCCTTGCCTCTTCCGTCATCATATCCTTTGTCCATTCTGGCTCAAAGACCAGGTTGACGTCCACGCGCTTCAGACCCTCGATTGTCTCCAGCTTCTGCCGCACGTCCTCGACTATAAAGTCCGCAGCAGGACAATTGGGCGCAGTCAGCGTCATATCCACATCCAGCCACGTATTGTCCTCCTTCAGCTCAATCCGGTATATCAACCCCAGGTCATACACATTCACCGGTATTTCGGGATCGAAAACCGTCTTCAGCAATTCAATAGCCCGCTCCTCTATATTCAGTTCATCCATATCACAGTTTCCCGGATTCGTAATAAGAATAATAACTGTCACTCCCCAGGATCACATGATCCAGCAGACGTATCTGCATTACTTCACACGCATCCTGCAACTTGCGTGTCAGCAAGTCATCAGCCTTGCTCGGCGTAGGAACACCGCTGGGGTGATTATGGCACAGGACGATACTCGTCGCCCCAGTTATCAAGGCACTGCGCAATACCAGACGTATGTCAACGCTGCTCTCCGTTATGCCGCCACGGCTTATCAGCTTATGCCCCATGATGCGGTTCTTCACATCCAGCATCAGCATGTGGCACTCTTCGTGCGGAAGATCCAGGATATGGGTACGGAAATAATCATACATATCCTTTGCCGACATCACAGCATCGCGTCCGGAATGCGTCTCGCGCATCAGCCTCTTGCCCAGTTCCATCGCCGCCTGGATAGTTACAGCCTTTGCAGGACCTATGCCATTGTATTTCTCCAGTTCCTCGCGGCTCAGGGTACTCAATGCACGCAGCGAGTTTCCATTCTCGCTCAATATGCGTCGGATCAGGTCTACACTACTCTCGTTCGCAGTACCGCTGCCTATCAGTATTGCCAGCAATTCAGCACTGCTCACGGAGTCTGCCCCATGGGAAATTACCCTCTCCCTCGGACGCTCGCCTATAGACCACTCCTTGATTCTCACTCGTAGAAATTATCTTTGAATGCCTGCAGTTCCTCGTTGCGGCCGCATACACAGCGCAGCCACCATGCACGCAGGAATCCCGTCCCATAGCCAGTCAGCTGAACGAAGGCTGCGGGAACAGAAATCAGCCCAACTTTAAGACTTCTGTTTCTGACGGAACTGTCGGCAAAAATCAGTAGCGAATACAATATCAACGGCAAGCAGCTTACGATAAAGCCGCCTGTTCCAATGATGACACATCCTACCTGAGGCATGATACATCCCTTGGCCCCAATCATGGCGCAAAAGCCAAATCCGACAAGCCCCAAGGACAACAGACCAAGAGCAACCAGCAGGAATGTCCCCAACGTGAAAAACATAGGCAGCAGATGAACCAGTTTCAGGCTCCCAGGATGACGTTTCATCAAGTTAATACGCGCAATACCGCTGTTATGCACCTGCTTGAAGAACTTCCTCAAGTCTGTGCGGCGTTTGTGCCACACCCAGGCCCCAGGGAACAGACGGCAGCTTGCCCCACTTTCATATATACGTATGCTGAAGTCGATATCCTCGCCGAACCGCATCTTCGAGAATCCACCCAGCCTGTTCCATAACTTAGCCTTAACACCCATGTTGAAGCTGCGAGGGTAGAATTTCTTGTCCAGCTGCTTCTTGCCTCCACGTATACCGCCTGTCGTAAAGAAGCTCGTCATGCTGTAGCTGATGGCCTTCTGCACATCCGTAAAGCTCTCATGAGCAGCATCCGGACCGCCGAAAGCATCACATGGGTGTTCCGTCAGTTCGGCATCCACGGCAGCCAGATACCCCGGTGGCAGCACACAGTCGCTGTCCAGGACAATCAGAAACTCCCCCTGACAACGCTCCGCACCATAGTTACGGCTCTGCCCCGGCCCGTTGTTCTCCTTGGCGTAGTAACGCAAGGCAAGTCTGGAAGCATGCCTGTTAACGACCTCCTGGCATGGTATGGACGAACCATCCTCCACAACCACCACTTCAAAGTCGTTAAACGTCTGTACCTCCAGACTTGTCAACAGTTCGTCTACCTCGTCAGGACGATTGTAGACAGGAACTATAATAGAATATTTCATCAAACCTTTACGCGACCCAGATAACTTCCGTCACGAGTGTCGATTTCGATTGTTTCGCCCTCGTTGATGAACAGCGGCACACGAACCTCGGCACCACTCTCGACCTTGGCAGGCTTAAGGGTGTTTGTAGCCGTGTCACCCTTCAGACCGGGCTCTGTCCATACAACCTGTAGGTGAACCTTTGCAGGAAGCTCGGCATACAGTATTGTCTCGGTGCTTGCGTCAGTAACCACCTCGACGTTCTGACCCTCCTTCATATACTTGACGCCAGTAATCTGGTCAGCAGGAATGTTAACCTGCTCGAAGGTCTCGTTGTTCATGAACACGTAATCCTCGCCCTCGGCATACAGGTACTGGTATGGGCGGCGCTCTACGCGTACGTCCTCCAGCTTCTCGCCTATGTTGAAGCGCTTTTCAATAACGCCGCCGTTCACTACGTCCTTCAGCGTAACATTCATGATCGTGTTACCCTTACCAGGCTTGCGGTGCAGGAAATCGATGCAGAAGTACAACTTGCCATCCATGCGGATACATACACCCTTCTTGATGTCTTGTGAATTGATCATACTCGAAAATTATCTAATTATTTGTTAAAGGAATTTATTATTTACCGCGTGCAAAGGTAATTATTTTTGACGACAATCCAAGAAAAAATGACAGAAAGGTTTGGTTATATTCAAAAAAGTACCCGAAACATATTGTGCGAAAACAAATAAAACAATTATAAGTCATGAAAAGAACATTTCAGCCACACAACCGTCGCCGCAACAACAAGCACGGTTTCCGTCAGAGAATGACTACTGCCAATGGTCGCCGTGTATTGGCAAGCCGTCGCGCAAAGGGTCGCAAGAAACTGACCGTATCTGACGAGAAACATGGCAAGTAATCAAAAAAACTGTATCAGTAAATAGAAAAGAAGTAAGGTTTCCTTGCTTCTTTTTCTTTTTTTATATACTTTTGACCGCAAATACTTTCAATAGCAAATATGACCTTAAAGGAATTTTCGAAGAAACTGTTTGTGCCATGGTTTTGGGGAAATATCACGGCAATGGCAGTTGTCGTAGGTATTATCATCTTCGGTGTATGGCATGGAATAGCATGGTACACACACCATGGTGAGGAGATAGAAATCCCTGATATCCGCAACATGAGCATCGAGGACGCATCCTTCGCCCTCGAACACATGGGACTCGTACCCATCGTTGCCGACAGTGGCTATAACAAGAAGATGCGCACAGGCGTCATTCTATTCCAGCAGCCACGTCCGGGAATGGTAGTAAAGTCAGGCCGCGAAATCTATCTTACAGTCAATTCCACATACAGTCCGACACTTACCCTTCCCGACATTGCAGACAACTGCGATGCCCGCGAGGCCGAGGTCAAGCTCGTCTCAATGGGCTTCAGGCTCGGCCCCATAGAATACGTCCCAGGAGAAAAAGACTGGGTCCTAAAGGTCAAGTGCCGCGGCCGCATTGTCTACAAGGGTGACAAGATACCCATCGAGGCACCCCTCGTACTCGTTGTAGGCAATACCGACCCCGAGGAAGATGACATTGCAGACGACAGCGCAGCAGACGCACAGCATTTGGACATGATAGATTCCGAGGATTGGGAATGGTAGACGAAATCATTACTGATTTTCTTGACGAGGAACTCGACGACGAGGAATTGGTATCCCAGTCACTCACCTCCGGGTTGTACGAACACCGTCGCGTCATTGCCGATAGCGGACAGAATCCCGTGCGCGTCGACCGCTTTCTCATGGACCACCTCAGGGACACCAGCCGCAACCGCATACAGAAGGCCGCCGAGGCAGGCTTCATCCAGGCCAACGGCAAAGCCGTAAAAAGCAACTACAAGGTCAAGGCTGGGGACATCATAACCCTCATGCTCGACCGGCCTAAGCGAGACTGGGAGATAATCCCCGAGGACATACCCCTCGACATTATCTATGAAGATGACATCCTGCTCGTCATCAACAAACCCGCAGGAATGGTAGTACACCCCGGATGCGGCAATTTCAGCGGAACACTCGTCAATGCCCTCGCATGGCATCTCAGGGACGACAGTCGCTACGACCCCAATAATCCCGAGGTAGGACTCGTCCACCGCATAGACAAGGACACCAGCGGACTCCTCGTCGTAGCCAAGACCCCCGAAGCCAAGTCACACCTGTGCAAGCAATTCTTCCACCACACCACCCACAGGACATACAACGCCCTCGTATGGGGACCCTTTGCCGAAGATGACGGCACCATACGCGGCAACATAGGACGTGACCCCAAGGACCGCCTGCGCATGGCGGTATTCCCCGACGGAAGCGAGACCGGCAAGGTCGCCGTCACACACTGGCACGTCCTTGAGCGCTACGGCCCCGTTACTCTGGTCGAATGCCAGCTGGAAACAGGCCGTACCCACCAGATACGAGCACACATGCGCCACATCGGGCATCCCCTTTTTGCCGACGAACGATACGGCGGTGACCAGATCCTGCGAGGCGAGCCAACTGCAGCCTACAAAGCCTTTATCCGCAACTGCATGCAACTCTGCCCACGCCAGGCCCTGCACGCCAAGACCCTCGGGTTCATACACCCCGTGACAGACAAAGAACTCAATTTCGACAGCCCAGTCGCAGACGATATGATGGCGCTGATAAATAAATGGAGAAAAAAAGTACAACAATGAAAAAGACAATTGCAATAATATGCGGAGGCGACACCTCCGAGCACGATGTCAGCATGCGCAGCGCAGCAGGCATCCAATCCTTCATGGACAGCGAGCGCTACAATATATACAAGGTAGAGATACACGCCGGCAAATGGGAAGCCATCCTCGGCGACGGCCAACGCTCTACTGTTGACCGCAACGATTTCTCCTTCGCCAACGAACAAGGCAAGACCATACGCCCCGATTTCTGCTATATCACCATCCACGGAGCACCCGGCGAAAACGGCGTTCTGCAAGGCTATCTGGAACTTATCGGCATGCCTTACAGCACCAGCGGAGTCTTGGTCGAGGCACTCACCTACGACAAGTTCGCCACCAATAACTACATGCGCTCCTTGGGCGTAAAGGTCGCAGACAGCCTTACCATCCGCATAGGCCACGAAAACGAGGTCACCGACCAGGAGATACTCGACCGCATCGGCCTCCCATGCTTTGTCAAGCCATCGCGCGGCGGTAGCAGCTTCGGTACCACCAAGGTCAAGACAGCCGACGCCCTGCGTCCCGCCATCGAACTGGCACTCAAGGAAGGCGAGGACGTCATGGTCGAAGCCTTCATGCAAGGCACCGAGATAACCTGCGGCTGCTACAAGACCAAGACTGTCAGCCACGTATTCCCCATTACCGAGGTAGTAACCACAAACGAATTCTTTGACTACGATGCCAAATACAACGGCCAGGTCGATGAGATAACCCCCGCACGCATCAGCGATCGTCTTACCCAGCGCGTGCAGACCCTCACCAGCACCATCTACGACATACTTGGCTGCTACGGCATTATCCGCATTGACTATATCATCACCCAAGGCGATGTCATCAACCTTCTGGAGATAAACACCACCCCCGGTATGACACCTACCAGCTTCATCCCGCAGCAAGTCCGCGCCGCCGGTCTTGACATCCGCGAAGTAATGACAGACATCATCGAGAACCGCTAATACCCCCAACTCCTATGACCGAATTTGATGAAATCCGCCCCTACGTCAAAGGTGAGATGAAGGCCGCCCTCAACGAGCTGCTCAGAGACCGCCATTTCAATATCATGATGCGAGGCTTCGCCCCATGGCTGCCCCGTTTCATCCGCAACACAATCTTCCGCCTCGCCTTCATAGGTATAGACACCCCCCAGGATTTCCAGATCCGGTTCATGAAACCCGTCGTCAACCACGTACTGCGCAAATACGCCAACGGAGCCAGCTTCGACAGCCACACCATCACCAACCAGTCAAACTACACCTTTATCAGCAACCACCGCGACATTGTCCTTGACAGCGCCATCCTCGACCTACTACTGTACAAGTCAGGCTTCCCCGCCACCTGCGAGATAGCCATAGGTGACAACCTCCTCATATACCCCTGGATCAAGACCCTCGTACGCATGAACAAGGCCTTCATCGTACGTCGCAGCCTCAAGGCCAAGGAGATGCTCGAGAGCAGCCAGCTCATGAGCCGCTACATCCACTACGCCATAACCTGCAAAAAGGAAAACCTGTGGATAGCACAGCGCGAAGGCCGCGCCAAGGACAGCAGCGACAACACACAGGACAGCGTCCTCAAGATGCTCGCCATGGGAGGACAGGGAACACCCGTCGAAAGCCTCCGCGAACTCAACATCGTACCCCTCACCATCAGTTACGAGTACGACCCCTGCGACTACCTCAAGGCCCAAGAGTTCCAACAGAAGCGAGACAACCCCACATGGAAGAAAAGCAAGCAGGACGACCTCGACAATATGCGCACAGGCATCATGGGACAGAAAGGCCACGTACACTACCGCACCGGACGCCCCGTAAACGAATGGATTGACCAGTTGGCAGACCTGCCGCGCACCGAGGTCTTCAAGGAAATCGCACACCGCATAGACCAGGAGATACACTCAGGCTATATGCTGTACCCCGGCAACTACGTCGCATACGACGAACTGAACTCCACCGACCGCTTTGCCAGCCACTATACCGCTGATGACAAGGCCAAGTTCGATACCTACGTTGCAGGACAGATAGCCAAGGTCACATTAGATAATCCCGACGAAGCCTTCCTGCGCGAACGCATCCTGACCATGTACGCCAACCCAGTCGTCAACCAATATAATTTCCCCAGGTAATCCTTATGTATATGGAGCTATACATTACCTACCTACAGTGTAAGTATAACTTATAGTATATAAGTATATGTAGGTTTCTCCATGACATTCCCGTGAGAAATTACTTTTGTTAAATCCGGGACATCCAATTTGTGATTCCCCGTTCAGTTCCGCTTTATCAAGCCTTCACTCTGCTTAAAGAGAGCCTGATGGCTTATTCTAAAGCGATATTTAAACGACGTAAAAGTTGTATAAGACGGATTATTCTAGTTTATGAAAACGTTTTTTTTTTTATAGATTATATTCTATTTGTAAGAAATAATGTTAACTTTGTCGCAGAATACTGAACTCTTTAACGAAGACAATAATCTATAATAAAGCCATCCTCGCGACTATTATTACTATAGGTATGATAACATTTTGGGTTTTATAATCACCTTAAAAAACAAATTAACCATGAAAAAAAGAATTTTATCAATGATCGTACTGCTCGCAGCAGTTATGACGGGCGCAGTGGCACAGACCGATGTGTCAACCTTCGCTCAACTGCAAAGCGCATTAAATGCAGGCAACGATGTGAGACTGACAGGTAACATCAGTTTCAGTTCAGCGATTACTATCAGTGGTGGAAAGAAAGTGACCATCAATGGTAATGGTAAAACACTCAGCGGACCTTCTACTCGCGCTTTCAGTGTTACTTCGGGCAGTACTCTTGCCATTAAAAATGCCACTCTCAACAATTTTGACCTGAACGCAGGTGGCGGAGCTATTCGAAACAATGGAACTTTGGTGCTCGACGGATGTATCGTCAGCAACAACCACACAGACGGCAGTAATCAAGGTGGCGGAGCCATAGAGAATCAAGGCAAGTTATATGTCAGTAATACCACCTTTAGCGGAAACTATTCTAGTGAAATAGGTGGTGCAATCAACAACTATCAAGGCAGTCTCTACTTAAGCGGATGTACGTTCATCAATAACTACACAACCTCTACCAATGCCAAGTATGGAGGTGCTATAGGCAATAACTCTTCGGGCACGCTCGTGCTGGTGAACTGCACGTTCTCGGGGAATAAGTACGGAGGCAGCAGCGGTTCGGCAAGCGACTTGGGCGTTTATCGTACGACCTCGGACTACACCATTGCCGGCTGTGCCGGAATTACAATCACGGGCGCAACCATGACCACCTACCCCGAGGGCAGTGCTGACTTGGACTTCTCGGATCTGGACAATATCAAGTTTGTCCCCAGTACTGTCGCTAAGTATGACATCACGTTGTCCGAAGAGAGTACGGCTCACGGCACAGTGACGTTCAGCGTTGGCGGTGTAGCCGCTACACAGGCCAAGAAGGGCGACCTGGTGACCATCACCGTTGTCCCGGGCGAGGGATACTCGACAAAGAAAGTGACCGTACGTGCCTACACTTCGTGGGGCAGTGCCAACGCACGCGGTTTCCGTGCTCCAGTCCTACAGGACGAAATTACCGTCAATGCAGGCCAGACTGCTGATACTTGGACGTTCACCATGCCTGAAGCTAACGTTTGGGTAGTAGTAACCTATGCCAGGGAGTTGCAGGACTCATGGATTCAGCCCATTGCCAATCAATACTACACAGGCTCGGCCATTGAACCTGTCGTAACCGTCAAAGACGGTAGCACCACACTGACTCCGGGGACTGACTATACAGTATCCTACGATAATAACGTGGAAGTAGGTACGGCTAACGTAACCATAACTGCTGTTAACGGTTCGGACTACAGCGGCACTGCCGGTTCAACGTTCGTCATTGAAAGGGCAGAAAATAAGCTTCTGAAAGAGCTTTATGATGCCCTTGGTAGCGATGTCTGGACAGGCTACGGCGAGCGGACTGGTGTCATCAGCTACAGCCGCGGCGATGACCCCGAGGAGTTCCGCGCAATGTTCATGGGCGGCACATTCACAATAGATTTGCCGTTTACCGATTTCACAACTGTAACGAAAGCCGACAATGGCGACGAGTCGTACACCTATACGCTTGTGGTAAACCTTCCTGCACAGACAGGCATGTCCCAGGAGACGCTGCATGTCACCACCAAAAACGGAGAGATTACCAGCATGGAAAGCGAGAACGCAGGCCTGGAGATGAGCAAGGAGAATAGTGGCATCGACAGCTGGACGGCACTGCAAAATGCAATGAGCAATGGTGGCGTCATCAAACTGACACAGACCATCATAGCGTCAGTCACCGATGCAGCACTGACTGTTCCCGAAGGCAAGACTGTAGTTTTGGAACTGAACGGACAGACCGTCAATCGTGCACTGACCAGTGCCGCAGTTGACGGCAGCGTCATCATCAACAATGGTGTACTGGCCATCACCGACACCAATGGCGGTAAGATTATCGGTGGTAACACGACCGGCAACGGCGGTGGTATCCTCAACAACGGTACACTGACGCTTTAT
>OMQX01000169.1 GCA_900313335.1 uncultured Prevotellaceae bacterium | reverse complement strand
ACAGGTGATCCTGCGGTTTCTGTGATATTTTGAAGTATCCGGAACTGACACTATCCGGGGACTGATACCGCAGACTCATACCTGAGCATGAGGTTTCTTTCCCCGGTTTTATATATCGGAGCAAATATGATCGATTTTGACGAATTCAGGGATCTTTCCACGGAAGATAAAGCGGCGGAGCTGCGCCGCAGACACATCTGCAACTGCTGTCAGGCGGTAACTGCTGCGCTGACCGAAGACGAACATCTGATCCTGGCTTCTGCCGGGTTTGGCGGAGGTATGGGCAACATTGCCCGTGGAGACAGCACGGTGATATCTGAAGGTGACTCGATATGCACCAGCGGATTGCCAAGATACCTGGAGTGTTCGCGATACTCAATGCAGTGGAACGGCGCACCACGCCAGATATATACGGCATATTCGTCCATGAACAGTGCCAATGACTACAATGACGACCTGTATGCCCGCTCACTGGGTGCTAACTATATAGCAGGCGGTTCGGTATACGTTCCGGTTGATACGATTCCCGTGGCAAATGTTCCCGGATTGAAGGTTCCGATAGACATGTGCGTTGCAACTCATAGCGACGCAGGACTGAGGGAGAATATGGACATCGTCGGTACACTGGGCGTATATACGACGCAGTTCTATAACGGCAAGCTGGCATCGGGGCTGAACCGTCTGGTAAGCCGTGACCTTGCAGACATGGTCATGACAGGATTTACTGCAGACATGCAGCAAATGCTTGGCAAATGGTCACGTCGCCAGATGTATGACAGGAACTATTGCGAGACCCGTGAGCCGCAGATGCCGTCCATGATACTGGAGACCATGTCCCACCAGAACTATGCCGACATGCTGGTCGGTCATGACCCGGTATGCAAGTTCGTAATGGCACGTGCCATATACAAGGCTCTGCTCAGGTACGAGGCTATGATGCACGAACAGAAGAAGGTTGTCGTGCAGCCCTTGCCTGTAAAGAACGTCAAGGCTGTTGCCGATGCGGTCAGCGGCTCTATATCTCTGTCGTGGAGTCCTGTGACGGACCCTGTCGAGAAAAGCGCAAAGCCCTGGGGCTATGTCGTCTATACACGCAGTGGATCAAGTGCATGGGACAACGGCCGTGTTGTTCGTGATACGGTCGAGAATATCGAGGCAGCGGCAGGTGTATTGTATCAGTTCCGTGTTGCCGCGCTCAACGACGGAGGATGCAGCCTGAAGAGTGCCGAGGTCTGTGCCAGGATTCCATGGAATCCAAAAGCAGACAATATTATGATAGTCAACGGATTCGAACGTCTGGCTGCATCACAGGCCTTCGCAAATGATTCCGTCCGCGGGTTTGACATGAATATAGACCCAGGCGTAGCTTACTACAGGAATATCTCAATATATGACATAAACGGTGTTCCCGTGGCGGGAAATACGTTTGACTACCCTACCATGCATGCCCGTGATTTGCTCATGACGGACAGTGCATCGGTTGCATTGCACGATCTTGCCATCTCGTCATGTACCATGGATGCTGTACGCGAGAATACCCTGAGCGGGTACAGGCTGGTTGACATGATTTGTGGTGCGCAGCGAGTTGACGGATATAGCCACAGGACATACAAGACCATGCCGGAGCAGATGCAAAAGGCACTGAGAAGCTATACAGCCGGAGGAGGATCACTGCTGGTAAGCGGAGCGTATATCGGTGAGGACATGCAGGACTCGCTGTCGATGTTGTTTACGAGGGATGTCTTGAAATACAAATATGATGGTGATGTTGAAACGGACTCGCTGATGATTCCAGTTGCAGAGACAGGTGATTCCCTACAACTGTATTCCGTGCCCAATGAAACACGCTACTGGACAAAGCGTGTAAACATACTGAAACCCGCAGAAAAAGCCGAGGCTACGTTAAGCTACGGCCCACAAAGTCCTGCCAGTGTCGGATACAAGGGCAATGACTACAAGGTATTGTCGTATGGCTTCCCACTGGAAATGATTACTGATAACAAACTGAGACGGGCTTTGATAAATGCCTCGTACAAATATTTATGTTCAAAATAATATGCAACATGAAGGGCAGCCGCACAATGGCTGTTTCCGAGAACAATCTCCAGACGCTGGAGAAGTATAATCTGTTTGCTGACCTGCTGGACAGCAATGGCATTGTGGATGACGGGGTTCTGGAGCGTCTGCAACTGAATGTCCGCTCGCTGATGCAGTCGGCAAGTGATGACGTTGAGCTGATTACACTGGCTCAGGATGTTATATTCCATCCCAACATGAAGGCATTGGCGCTGCATCAGCTCATCCTGTTATATATCGACTGGCTGGACGGCAAGAACGAAAGTGGTGAACTTGGAGAATAAACTAACCGACTGGCTGCCAACTACAAGGAAGGAGATGGAGCTGAGGGGCTGGGACAGAGCGGATGTTATTCTGTTCTCGGCAGATGCCTATGTCGACCATCCTTCGTTTGGAGTTGCCGTAGTCGGACGAATCCTGG
>OMQX01000053.1 GCA_900313335.1 uncultured Prevotellaceae bacterium | reverse complement strand
GCAGAAAGTTATGGCACTGCCAGTCTCTCCGTCTGCATTTGAACTTGCCCAGGTGCTCAGGTCATCATCACGCTTGTTGATAAATGTGTTGTTTGTTGTACCCTTAATCTTAAAGCAATTGCGGTTGTTCTTGATAGACAGGATAAATTTGGCTCCGTCGTTTGGCTCGTCAATTATAGTAGAAGTCGTATTATCTGCCGGTGAAACGTTTTCGCCGTATGTCAGGTATTTGCCAGTAGCAACATTCTGGAAAGTGAATCCATTATAGAAGTCACCGCCCATAACCCAGTTGAAGTAGTTGAAATTGTCAAGTGTCGGAGTTGTCCATTTTTCATTTGTACTCCTAATGGTCTTTACCTTGGTTTCATTAGCAGGATCAACGTAAATGTTGTACTGTGGTGTGGCATCGTCGCGTATTGTCAGGGAATACGGTGTACCCAGCTCGAACGGCAGATTATTGTATTGAACGTTGTAGGTAAATGTGGAGGGCGTTTCTGTACATACCTCAGGTGCATCTGTGCTCTCGAGTGTTACGTACGAAGGCAGAGTCAGCATACCTGCCGGTGCAATGTCCTTTTCATCCTGGAAAGTATAGCTTGCAATTTCCTTGCCGCCCAAGACATACTTGTAGGTGTTCTCGACCTTTGTCGCTTTGGTAAACTCAAACTCGTACTCGCCATCCGCTGTAATACCTGCTCCTGAGGTAGGATCTGATGTCAGGACGTAATCTGTAATTGAAGGGAAGGAGCCTCCCAGCATGATGGCATTTTCCATCACCTGAATGGTCTCTTTTGTTTTGCTGTCGATGCAGTTTATTGTAGCGATATAGAATGGTCCGAATACTGCATAGGTTGTCCACGCACCAGCTCCATTGTTATATTTCACGGCATTGGCATTGTAATGCATGGATGAATTTGATGGATCTTCAAAACTGATGCTTTGGTCTCCTGTGACAGCCTTTGTGGCATCGTTTGGGTCACGGTTCACAAGCTTGAAATAAGTACCATTGGTGCCAAAGGATGTGCTGGTTGTTGAGGTTTGTACATAATTCTGATCACTGGAGCGCTTTACCCTATACTGACCAGCTTGACTGCCAGTTCCTTCCTCGAGGAAGAAAACGGCTTCTTCGTCCAACGTTGTGGTATTATGGGTAGATGTAAACTTACACCAATGGTCACAACGAGGTTGACTGCTTGTGGCAGTGTTACTGGAAGCCACAAAGGCAAAACGACCAGAAGTTCCTGCTAAGGCCTTGAATTGAGTTAAGGTAAGTGGGTCACCGTAACCGGATACAAGCTGAGCTGTGACCGATTGTCCCCACGCGCTGCTGACGCTTAGCATCAGCATTGCTAAAAGGAAGTAAATCTTTTTCATGATGTGATTATTTTAGTTATGGTTTTAAATTCCAATCACAAAAATACAAAATTTATATTAAAGTTGTATGCATTTACAGGGAAAAAAATAATTGATAGGACATATTAGCTGAAAAACAAATGATATTTTTCTTCTTCGGCCACACTCGATTGACTATTCCGAGACTTGGAATATATATTCCGAGATTAGGAATTATAATTCTGCGACCTGGAATAATTATTCTATGTCTTGGAATATAAAATTCTATATGAAGAATTTGGAAATTTGTCATGGAGGTTGTAACTTTGCAGCATTATCAAACGAAAAAGTATATAGGACTATGGCAAAGTATATCAAAAAGGAAATGGCGGACATGCGCCGGAATGGCGTGAACCGGGTGTGTTACAGGTTGAAGTCGAACGGGACGGTGGAGCTGGAGGAACTGGCCCGGGACTGTGCGCGGGGCACGACGTTTGCCGAGGGGGAGATCAAGGGTGTGGTGATGACGCTCCTGGATGGTATGGTGAGGAATATGACGAGGGGCTTCAGTGTGCACATCGACGGATTGGGGACGCTGACGCCTAAGATCGGGCTGCGTGAGGATGCTGAGCCGGAGGTGCTGGACGGTGAGGGACCGAATAGGAATGCGCAGAGCCTGCATGTGACGGGGGTGTGTTTCAGGGCGGACAAGAGGCTGGTGAGGAGGCTGGACAGCAGGTGCAAGCTGGAGAAAGGGTCAGTGTCGCGGATCAGGAAGTCGAAATATACCGAGGAGCAGCGGCTGGAGATGGCGAAGAGGTTTTTGCAGGAGCATACGGTGATGCGGCTGGGCGACTATTACCGTATGGTGGGACTGTCGCGGACGACGGCTTCGCTGGAGCTGAGGAAATGGGATGCTGATCCTGAGTCGGGAATTAAGTCGAAGGGAAGTTATTCGGCCAAGGTGTATATGTTGGGAAAATGAGAAATCAGTAAGCTTGACGCGGCGGTGTCAGCGCCAGCCTTCCAGTTTGTCCTGGATGTCGGGCAGGGTGGATTTGCTGAAGGAGGGGTCTTTGCCCTCGCGGATTTGCTTCTGGTAGTCATTCAGCAGGCGGAATGCATGGCGCGACAGGGCAACGACGGCGATGAGGTTGAGTATAACCATAAGTGCCATTGCCATGTCTACAAGGCAGAAGGCTTCGCCAAGGGTTACGTATCCGCTTATCAGGACAACGCCGGCGGTTAGGCACTGGAAAACCCGTATGGCCCACTTCTTGTCCGTTATGAACCGCACATTGCTCTCTCCGTAGAAATAGTTGGCTACAACCGTGCTGTATGCAAACAGGAAGATGCTGACTGTAAGGTAAACGGAACCGAACTGTCCTACGTGGAAATCCATGGCCTTGGCAGTCAGTACTATGCCGTCGTCATTGCCAGTGTACAGACCGCTAAGTATAATGATAAATGCAGTGCATGTGCATATCAGCAATGTGTCCACGTAAACGCCTACAGACTGCATCAGGCCCTGTTTTACCGGATGTGAAATAGTTGCTGTTGCTGCAGCATTGGGTGCACTGCCTTCGCCCGCCTCGTTGCTGAACAGTCCCCGCTTTACTCCCTGCATGATTACGGCGCCAAACAGACCGCCTGCTACAGGCTTGGCTCCAATGGCACTTTGGAATATGAGTGAAAGCATTGCAGGAATCATGTCATAGTTAACAGCTATTATATAGAGTGCAAGAATCAGGTATCCGACAGCCATTATGGGTACTATGATTGCCGAGAAGCGTGCAATGCGCTGTATGCCTCCGATGATGATCAGCGTCGTTGCAAGCATCAATGCCCAGGCGATATGGCTTTCTTCAATACCCATTGCGTGGTTAAGGGCACCGCATATTGTGTTGCATTGGACTATCTGGTTTGCGAGGCCGAATCCGTATATCATGAAGATGGCAAAGACTATTCCCATCCATCTCTTTCCCATGCCGTATTGCATATAGTATGCCGGTCCCCCGTAGAACGCGTCTTCGCCCTTGCGCTTGTAAAGCTGGGCAAGGGTACTTTCCATGAATGCGGTTGCCGAGCCCAATAGAGTCATTATCCACATCCAGAAGACTGCACCGGGTCCACCTATGAATATTGCACTGGCCACACCTGCCAGATTACCGGTACCTACACGGCTGGACAAGGATACGGCAAATGCCTGGAAACTGCTTATTTTCTTTCCGTGGTTATGCATCGTGGACTGGCCCTCGTGCTTTTTCTTCCCTGGGGACAGGGACCACAGGCGAAACTGTACACCACGTGTCCTGACGGTGAAATACAGGGCGCAGCCTACCAGCATGGTTACCACTATATAGGTCCAGAGAAATGACTGTATCTGGTCTATGTAATGTAAAACGTCGTTTGTCATAATGGCAAAAGTACACAAAATATTGCATATCTGCAAAAGATTGTATAATTTTGCATTTGATAATAAAAAATAGGCATGTATTACATAAAGAAACGCATCGAGGTGTCGGGAAGCCACCACCTCACTTTGGATTACGAAAGCAAATGTGCAGGCCTGCACGGCCATAACTGGTATATAACTGTTTTCTGCAAGAACGATGTCCTTAATGCAAATGGCATGGTGATAGATTTTGCAGACATCAAGCGCCTGGTCAAGGACAAGATGGATCATAAGAATCTGAACGAGATGTTTGACTTCAATCCTACTGCCGAGAATATTGCCCGCTGGATTTGTGACAACGTTCCATTCTGTTATCGTGTAGAGGTTGAGGAGAATTTCGGGAATACAGCAATTTACGAGAAGGACTGAATGAAGGTAAACGAGATTTTCTATTCCCTGCAGGGTGAGGGACGCTGGACAGGTACACCCAGTGTCTTTGTACGCTTCAGCGGTTGCAACCTTAACTGCAGTTTCTGTGATACGGACCATGCCGATGGAAACGAGATGACCGCCCGGCAGATTGTGGATCGTGTGAGGGATGCCTTTTCCAGCCTGTCGCTTTTCGCTCAGGTCATGAATGGCATTCATGTCGTGCTTACCGGAGGCGAACCTTCGTTGCAGGTTACAGACGAATTGATATGTCTCCTGCACAAAGAAGGGTGGTTCGTGCAGATAGAGACAAATGGTACTCGTCAGTTGCCTGCCGGTATCGACTGGGTTACGTGTTCGCCCAAGGAAGGCACTGCGCTGCAGCTGGATAACGTGGATGAACTGAAGGTTGTCTATGACGGCAAGATGGATATTGCCCAATACGAGGGTTTCCGTGCCCAGGTCTTTTCGCTACAGCCAATGGACACCGGCGATCCGGACGCCAATCGTCTGATAACCGAGCAGACTGTCCTGTACTGCAAGGAGCATCCGCAATGGCATTTGAGCCTCCAGACACATAAATTGATAGGTATACGTTGAAGAATCTCTTGTCTTTTCTATTATTCCTGGTGCTCCTGGGCTCATGCTCAGGACGTACGGAACGTGGCCTCACTACAGGTGATACAATACATTTTCGCTATGCACGGTTATTGACAGTTGTGCAGAATGGCAATGAAGTCGAGATAACTGTCAAGAATCCATGGCAGAGGAGTTCTGCAAACTTCCCTGATACTTCCATCCTGCGTAGGATAAGATTGCAGATACCGGTGAGGAATGCCGGTGTATATTCTATCGTTCATGCAGCATTGATGCGCGAACTGAACAGTGTTGATGCAGTTGGTGGTATATGCGACGTGCAGTATCTGACTGATTCGTTGATACTGGCTGGTGTACACAATGGCAGTATCGTGGATATGGGCAGTAGCATGCAGCCCAGTATAGAGCATATCATCAAACTTGGTCCCGATGTTCTGCTAAGTTCGCCATACGAGGGACAGCAGATGAATGACAAACTGGAAAAATTGGGAATCCCCATTCTGGAATGTGCTGATTACATGGAAGTCTTCCCATTGGCCCGTGCCGAATGGATACGTCTGTTCGGCATCCTGTTGGGAAAGCAGGAGATGGCAGACAGCATCTTTGCATCCGTCGAGTCGCGGTATAATTCGCTAAGGCAAAAGGCTGCAGAGGCGAAGACACATCCTACGTTGTTGGCCGAGCGCCCGTATCAGGGGATATGGAATGTTCCATGTTCCGGTTCAACGACCGCCAGGCTTTATGCCGATGCAGGAGCAAGGTATCTGTTCGCGGATTTGGAGGGAACGGGGGTGAAGCCATTGAGCATAGAGCAGATATTGGATCGTGCCATAGGCGCCGATTTTTGGCTTATCAAGAGTTTTGGTCCGCTTACACGTCAGCAGATAGATGCCGATTTCCCGGCACTGAAACCTATAAGGGCCAGCCTGCTGGTATGTAACAGCTCGTCCAGCGAATATTTTCAGGAGATACCGTTTCATCCCGATCTTTTGCTCGAGAATCTGGTCGCAATCCTGCATCCGGAATTAGGTATCAAGGCACAAAAAAGCTACTTTGCCATTAACCCTTAACCATTTAACCTTTTAACCTTTTAACCATTACCCCCTCTTAAGTATCACCCACAATATAACTGGAACACCGAATAGCGGCGTTATAGTGTTTATGGGTAGGGTAGTGGACGATGGAAGTGTGCACAGCTGATTACATACAAGGCATATACATGCACCCAGCAACATGGTTGTTGGCATCAGGGTGCGGTGTGTGGCTGTGCGGCACAGCATACGTGCAATGTGCGGGGTAGCCAGTCCAATGAACGATATGGGACCGCAGAATGCCGTGGATGTTGCTGTGATAAGTCCGGCTATCAGGAATAGTCTGCGGTTCATGTGCTGAGTATTTACGCCCAGGTTCTGTGCGTATGCATCTCCCAGCAGTATGGCATCCAGCGGTTTGATGTGCAGTATGGACAATACAAGACATATTGACATCAGGCCGGCAAAGACGGGAAGCCGCTCAATTGTAACTCCTGTAAAACCTCCCATTCCCCAGAATGTATAGGCTTGAAGACCATGTTCTGTCGTGTGGAACTGCAGCAACGAGATGAAACTGCTGGTAATATAGGATATCATCACACCTGTAACAAGAAGCATTACGGGGTTCTTGAGCAATGTGGACAGCGAGGCAATAATTGTCATTATGACCATGGCGCCTGCCATTGCGGCAAGTATGACAAGAAAGTAGCCTCCCAGCGTTGTTCCCATCATAGTGATAGTTCCGCCTGCAAACATCATGACAATGGCAACAGCCATATTGGCTCCGCTGTCAATGCCCAGTATTGAAGGTCCTGCCAGTGGATTCAGGAATGCCGTCTGCAGCAGAAGACCTGCTGTCGCCAGTCCTGCTCCGCAGAGCAATGCTGTAAGCATCTGCGGCACGCGGCTCTGCAGGATTATATATGACCAGGATGGGTTGGTGGCACTATCCTGTCCCGACAGTATATGCAATGTTTCCGAGAACGGTATGTCCACCGAGCCTACAAAGATATTTGTGAGACACAGTACAATAAGCAGGATGGTAAGCAAAGTCTGTCTCATAGGTATTGCGCGCTGTTGCCCAGAAATGTTGCTATGTCGCCAGAGCTGGTAAGTTCTTGTGCTGTGCCGGTATGCATGCTCCCGTCCGTATTCATAAGCCACAGCGTATCTGCCGTTTTCAGCGCGAGAGATACGTCGTGTGTCGAGAGCAGTATGGCTTTGCCATGATTGTGAGCCAGATCACGCATCATCAGCATCAGGCTGACCTTGCTGGGAAAGTCCAGAAAAGCCGAGGGTTCGTCGAGCAGTATTACGGGAGTCTGTTGTGCCAGGGCTTTTGCTATCATTACCTTTTGTGCTTCACCGTCACTGAGTGATGTCATATTGCGGTTCCTAAAAGGTAATGTTTGTGTGGTGCGCATAGCTTCCTGGATAATCTCATCGTCTTGTGCCGTGAGTTTACCGAAATATCCTGTATACGGATGCCTGCCCATAGCGACGACGTCCCATGCACGCAGTTGTGCAACATCAATACGGCTGGTCAGTACAATGCTAAGTGTACGGCTGTCAGTTTTGGTTACTGAGCCGTAAAGGGGCATCTGTGCTCCCGAGATTGTACGTAACAATGTACTTTTGCCGGAGCCGTTAGGTCCTAATAGGCAAGTAAGGCGGCCTTCCTGCAATTCTGCATTAAGGCCGCGTGATACTATTTTATGTCCGTAACCCGTAGTGAGATTGTCTAATATCAGGTTCATTCTGAATCCTGTTGAGATTTACTCGTAGCGACGGCAGTATTTATATCCCAGTTTGTCGTATATCTTCTGCATTGTGCCCAGACGCTTCTTGAAGTCCTCATAGTCCTTCTTCTCAGGCTCTAACCACTGAATCTCGCTCAATGCAGTCAGACGTGGAAGCATCATGTACTGTACGTGCTCGGGGCTTACGATATATTCGGTCCATATATTGCACTGTACGCCTATGATGTATTTCTGCTCCTCGGCGGTCAGCTCCTTTGGTACCGGTTCGTATGCATAGACCTTGCTTACAGGCGTATAGCCTCCGATAGCCAATGGCTGCTTGTTCTTGTCCTGTAGCTGATAGTGGTCGAAATAGCACCATCCGCTTGGGGTCATTACTGCACGGTGATGCTGACGTGCGCTTGCAATACCACCGTTTATTCCTCGCCATGACATTACCATTGCATTTTCACTCAGGCCGCCTTCCAGTATCTCGTCCCATCCCATGAGGGTACGGCCGCGTTCGGTTAGGAATTTGTCCAGTTCCCTGTTAATGTATGTCTGCAGGCCTGCTTCCTTGGTAATCCCAAGTTCTTTCATTTTCGCCTGACACTTGGGACATACCTTCCAACGGTCGCGCGGACTCTCGTCACCACCGATGTGGATAATCTTGGATGGGAAGACATCGCATAATTCGCCCAGGATCTTCTTCAGGAAAGGCAACACGTCTGGATTGCCTGCACACAGGACGTCCGGGCTGACACCCCATCTGGTCCATACATTATAAGGACCACCTGTACATCCAAGGTTCGGATAGACGCTGAGGGCGGCAATCATATGTCCTGGCAGGTCAATCTCCGGGATAATGTTGATGTGGCGTTCTGCTGCATATTTAACGATGCGGCGTAGTTCCTCCTGCGTGTAGTAACCCTGCTCGGGGCTGTCATCATAGATACCACAGTTATTGCCGATAATGGTGTTGGGGCGGAACTGTCCTTTCAAAGCCAGTTCGGGCATGCTCTTAACCTCGAAGCGCCAACCCTGATCGTCGGTCAGATGCCAGTGGAACTCGTTCAGGCCGTGAAGGGCCATTATGTCAATGAAGGTGTATATAAAATCAGCAGGTATAAAGTGGCGCGCTACATCCAGATGTGCCCCGCGATACTGAAAACGTGGAGCACCTTCTATTACTGCGCATGGCAGGGATATCTCGGCTCCCTCTTCCAGGGCTATGGATTTCAGGAATGTCTGTTGTCCGTAGAATACTCCTGCATCACTGGCTCCGTGAATGGTTACGCCCTTGATGTCCACGATGATGCGATATGCCTCGGGATTGTTGCTCTTGAGGTCAATGACAGTCTTTGGCTGCTGGTCTTTTTTCCACTGTAGCTGTTTCCCACTCTTGTCCATCTTGATACTTTGTGGCAGGGGGACTATCTGATAGTCAACCTGGGCAATGCTACTGACTGTCAGTGTTGCTGCAACTATAAGCGCAAGGATTCTGCTCTTCATAACTGTAAATCGAATTGGTGAATTGGTTTTGTGGTCTGTTATTATGTTTTCGTCCGTTACAAAGATATTAAAAATATCCAAATATACAGTATGCGTTATTCATAATTTACTTTTTTTTCTTATCTTTGCAACCGATGATTTCAGTACAGATGATGAAAAGAATAGCACTTTGTATCCTTACGGTTATATCGGCACTGTTTGTGAATGCCCAGTCCCTTACACTCCGTTCCATTACGGACGGCAGCTTCTCTGCCAATGGCGTTTGGGGTGTTACACCTATGGCTGATGGCCAGAATTATGGTCAGATAAAGGAAGGTAAGCGTATTGTACTGAGCAGTTTCCAGACAGGCAAGGAAGTGAGTGTCCTGTTTGATGCAGACAATACGACAGGAAAGATAAAGCTAAAGCAGATTGACGGGTATATAATGTCTCCAACAGGCAAGGATATTCTGTTGCGTACACAGACCCAGCCCATCTATCGTCGTAGCCATACTGCTGTTTATTATATTTATAATGTACAGAACCGCAGTATCGAGCCGTTAAGCGACGGAGG
>OMQX01000076.1 GCA_900313335.1 uncultured Prevotellaceae bacterium | reverse complement strand
ATACCACTGACATGATCCTGATATGCCTGGCAGGGTCCGTTGCAGTGCATACTTTGTCCTCATCTGATGGGTGTTTGCATCTTGTGGGTCCGGGTGTTTCACCGTACGTTCGACATCCTGTCCTATATATAGTGGTCGGTTATATGTGTAGCGGCTCCACCAACGGATCAGCTTTTCGTAATCTGCTGCCTTGTTGCCTATTTCCCAGTAGATCTGTGGCAGGTTGTAGTCTACCCATCCGTTTTTCAGCCATAGCAGGACATCTGCGTACAGGTCATCGTAGTTTTGTGTGCCGTTTGTGTCCGAGCCTGGTATCGAGGCGCCATTACGCTCGTTATGATATATGCCAAAAGGACTGACTCCGAACTTGCACCATGGCTTTGCCTGGCGCAGGATGTGGTGCAGTTCCCGGATAAAGGTGTTTACATTCTCACGGCGCCAATTTTCAAGTGACATGCCGTTTCCGTATCTTGCATACGAGGCTTCGTCATGGAAAGGCAGTCCTTTTACTGGATAGGGATAGAAATAGTCATCCATATGCAGGCCGTCTATGTCATATCTGTTGACGATGTCAACGCAGACACTGTAGATATACTCTCTGTTTTCCGGCAGCCCTGGGTCGAAAATCAGCAACCCGTCATATTCGATGAATCGCTCGGGATGTAATGCAGCGGGATGGTTGGCGGCCAGTTCGTGAGTAAATTTGGTCTTGGCCCGGAAGGGGTTGATCCAGGCATGACATTCCATTCCGCGTCTGTGGCATTGTTCAATCATCCATTGTAGTGGATCCCAACTTGCTTCCGGTGCCTGTCCCTGGCGGCCGGTAAGATAGCGGCTCCAAGGTTCTATCCTACTTTCATACAGGGCATCCCCTTCGGCACGTACCTGGAACATTATCGCATTTATCCCGTCCTTCTGCAGTTCATCCAACTGATATGCCAGTGTCTGTTGCATCCTGTCGCGTCCCATACCTAACCACTGGCCGTTGACGCATTGTATCCAAGCTCCGCGAAACTCGCGTTTCGGACAGTCCTGGGCATGTGATGTGAGACTCAATATGACTGCAGATAGAATAAGAAACAGGTGTTTTTTCATTTTATTGTTTTATTTGTCGAATGCAAAGATATAAAAAAAATCGTTTTCGTTTAGCCAATCGATTATTTTTAAGGCTTCGTCCCGTATTTGTCATTTATATTATATATATTTGTGGCGCGAATAATATAATTATGGAAAACAGATATATCAAGGTACAGTACAAATTGTATGCTCCGATGGGTGAGGGTAAGGACATACAGATGATCGAAGAGACGCGTGACGATATGCCGTTTGATTTCATTAGCGGCATGAATATGGTGCTCGATTCGTTGGAACAGCAGCTTGCGCTTTTGTCGGAGGGGAAGGAATTCCGTATTGAATTAAGCGAGGATGAGGCGTATGGTCCATATATTCCCGAAGGAGTACAGGAGATTCCGGCCGAGGCTTTCCTTATTGAGGGCAAGATGGATACAGAACATGTATACGAGGGAGCAGTGGTTCCCCTGCGTAATGCCGATGGTGAGCAGTTCAACGGAACAATAGTCAAGATTACGGACAAGACAGTTGTAGTGGATCTTAACCATCCTTTGGCAGGTAAGACATTGACGTTTCAGGGAAAGGTGTTGGAGAACCGCATAGCTACCAACAAGGAGATTGAGGAATACCTCAATACACAGGGAGGTTGTGGCGATTGTGGCGGATGCAGCGGTAACTGTGGCAGATGTAATGGTAGTTGCAGTTAAATTAAAACAATAGTCTTGAACACTTTTGGAAATATATTCAGATTAACATCCTTTGGCGAAAGTCATGGTGTTGCAGTAGGTGGTATTATCGACGGTATGCCTGCAGGGGTTGCTGTTGACATGTCGTTTATCCAGCAGCAACTGGACCGCCGCCGCCCTGGTCAGAGCTGCTTGACGACGTCTCGCAGGGAAGATGACCAGTTGGAGGTGCTGTCAGGTGTCCTGGACGGCTACACTACAGGCCAGCCTATTGGCTTCATGGTCCGAAACAGGAACCAGCATAGTCAGGACTATGACAACATGAAGGACCTGTTTCGTCCAAGTCATGCAGATCTGACATATTACATGAAATATGGCATACGTGACCATCGCGGTGGAGGCCGAAGCTCGGCTCGTGAAAGCATAAGCCGTGTAGTAGGAGGTGCCTTTGCAATGTTGGTGTTGCGGCAGAAGGGCATCTCGATACGGGCTTATACCCAACAGGTGGGAGATATTGTTCTTCCTGGAACATATTTGGATTATGACCTGGAACAAACAGACAGTAACGATGTCCGATGTCCAGATGCAGAAACGGCGCGGCGTATGTCCGACCTTATAATGGAGGTCAAGGGTAAGGGTGATACTATTGGCGGTGTAATATCATGTGTAATAAAGGGATGTCCTGTAGGGTTGGGTGAACCTTGCTTTGGCAAGCTTCATGCCCGGCTTGGAAGTGCTATGCTTTCGATTAATGCAGCCAAGGGATTTGAATATGGTCAGGGCTTTGGTAATATGAATCTCCGAGGCTCACAGCAGAACGATATCCTCATACCTGGTGAAACAGATCCGTCCCATAAACAGATGCCGGGATTCAAAACCAATAATTCTGGTGGTATCCAGGGTGGAATAAGCAATGGTCAGGACATATATTTCCGTGTTGCGTTCAAACCCGTGGCAACCCTGCTTATTGAGCAGGATACTGTTGATATACATGGCAATGCAGTCAAATTAAAAGCACGTGGACGTCATGATGCCTGTGTGTTGCCACGGGCAGTGCCGATTGTCGAGGCAATGGCAGCGATGGTCATCCTGGACAGCATGAAACTGGCAGGAATGATATGATATCGGATATTTGAAATATAATAGAATTAACTTTTATCAAAATGAATATATTGGAACTGAGCGAACAGGAGATAGTTCGTAGAAATAACCTCCAGACACTGCGTGATATGGGTATTGAACCTTATCCTGCAGCGGAATACCCGGTAACTACGTGGAGTACGGATATTATAGCATCCTTCGTTGATTTGCCGGTAATCGGCAAGGATGCCGAGGGTAATGATGTCCGTGAGACGGCGACCCCGGAAAACAGCCCTATGGTCAGTGTTGCCGGTCGTATGATGAGCCGCCGTATTATGGGAAAGGCTGGATTTGCCGAGTTGCAGGATAGCAAAGGACGTATTCAGGTATACGTACAGCGCGATGCTATTTGTACGGACGAAAACAAGGATCTGTATAATGTCGTCTTCAAAAAGTGCTTGGATCTGGGCGATTTTATCGGTGTAAAGGGTTATGTGTTCCGTACCAAGACAGGTGAGGTCAGTATTCACTGTACGGAATTAACGGTTCTAAGCAAGAGCTTGAAGCCTCTGCCAATTGTCAAGACGGATGCCGAGGGTAATGTGTATGATAAATTTGATGATCCCGAATTGCGATACCGTCAGCGTTATGTCGACCTTGTTGTAAACGATGGTGTCAAGGAGACATTCATGAAGCGTGCAACTATTGTACGTACAATGCGTAATATCCTGGATGGAGCAGGGTATACCGAGGTTGATACTCCTATCCTGCAGAATATAGCCGGAGGTGCCAGTGCCCGTCCGTTCATGACACATTTTAATGCCTTGAATCAGGATATGTACATGCGTATTGCCACGGAGTTGTATCTGAAGCGCCTGATCGTAGGAGGTTTTGAGGGTGTGTATGAGATAGGAAAGAACTTCCGCAACGAGGGAATGGACAAGACTCATAACCCGGAGTTTACCTGTATGGAACTTTACGTAAGCTACAAGGATCTGAATTGGGGTATGGACTTTACTGAGAAGATGCTTGAAACTATCTGTACTGCAGTAAATGGTAAACCTGAGGTGGAAATTGACGGCAAGGTCATATCTTTCAAGGCTCCTTTCCGCCGCCTTCCTATATTGGATGCTATCAAGGATAAGACAGGCTACGACCTGTATCCTATGTCAGAGGATGAAATCCGCGAGGTTGCAAAGAAACTGAATATCGAGGTTGACGATACCATGGGCAAGGGTAAACTGATTGATGAGATATTTGGCGAAACCTGCGAGGGTGATTTCATTCAGCCTACATTTATTATGGATTATCCCGTGGAGATGTCACCACTTACCAAGATGCACCGTAGTAAACCAGGCCTGACGGAGCGCTTCGAACTTATGGTGAATGGCAAGGAGCTGGCAAATGCGTACAGCGAGTTGAACGACCCGATAGATCAGGAGGAGCGCTTCAAGGAGCAGATGCGTCTTTCCGAAAAGGGTGATGACGAGGCCATGATTATTGATCAGGATTTTCTCCGTGCATTGCAGTATGGTATGCCCCCAACGTTTGGTATAGGTATAGGTATCGATCGTCTGGTAATGTTGCTGACCGGTAAATTTGCCATTGGTGAGGTAATGCTGTTCCCACAGATGAAGCCTGAGGTCAAGGCTCCCCGTGACAAGGACGAACTGTTCATTGAGAAGGGGGTTCCTGCTGAGATTATTCCGGTTTTGCGCAAGGCTGGATACAATCTGGTATCAACACTGCAGGGCGTTGCTCCGGCAAAGCTGCAGCAGCAGATTATAGAAATTGTAAAGAAGTACAAACTCCAAATAGAGAAACCAAGTCAGGATACGATTGCTACTTGGACTGTATAAATCTATGATAGGAAAGATAGCAGTACTGGGAGGTGGTAGCTGGGCGACGGCTATAGCTAAGATGCTGTTGGAACAGACAGACGAGATATGGTGGTATCTGCGCAGGGATGACCGTATCAGTGATTTCAAGCGTCTGGGACATAATCCGGCCTACCTGACCAGCGTACATTTTGATGTCAGCAGGATACATTTTTCCAGTGATATCAACGAGGTGGTGTCTAATTGCCATACTTTGGTATTTGTAACACCATCTCCCTATTTGAAGGGACATCTCAAGAAGCTGAAGTACCGCTTGCGTGATAATTTTATTGTCACTGCAATCAAGGGTATCGTTCCGGACGAGAATCTTATCTGCAGTGAGTATTTTCATCAGATATACAATGTTCCGGATGAGAATCTTGCGGTTATAGGCGGTCCCAGTCATGCCGAGGAGGTTGCGCTGAACCGACTGACATATCTGACCATAGGTTGTACGGATGTCCAGAAAGCAGAGGAATTTGCATCCCATATGGGAAGTAGTGAATACGTAAAGACCAAAGTCAGCCAGGATGTCATAGGCATAGAATATGCCAGCGTACTGAAGAATGTATACAGTATTGCGTCTGGAATATGTCATGGGCTGAAATATGGTGATAATTTCCAGGCAGTACTAATGGCCAATGCTGCTCAGGAGATGCAGCGTTTCCTTCAGACTGTATATCCGATGGCCGACCGTAATATCATTGACAGCGTGTATGCAGGTGATCTGCTCGTCACCGGATACAGCAATTTCTCACGAAACCGTGTGTTTGGCACGATGATAGGGCAGGGGTACAGTGTCAAGAGTGCACAGTTGGAGATGGAGATGATAGCAGAGGGATATTTCGGAACTAAATGCATGAAGGATATAAACCGCCATCTGCACGTCAACATGCCTATTCTGGATGCTGTCTACAATATCCTGTACGAGCGCATCAGTCCAAGCATAGAAATAAAACTCCTGAGTGAGGCTTTCAGATAATATAATCAAAACTTATAATAATGGTAACACTTGACATTACAAAAGCATCACAGTTTGTGGGTGATGCGGCAATCAATGCCTTTGAGGGCGAAGTTTCGAAAGCACAGCAGGCATTGGAGGACGGTACCTGTCCGGGTAACGATTTTCTTGGGTGGATGCATCTTCCAAGTAGCATCACACCTGAGTTCATATCGGAGATTAATGCTTGTGCAAAGACGCTGCAGGAAAATTGTGACGCAGTAGTAGTTGCAGGTATTGGCGGCAGCTATCTGGGCGCACGTATGGTTATTGATGCCCTGAGCAATACCTTTGGCTGGCTTCAGGACAGCAAGTATCCCCGTATCCTGTTTGCCGGAAATAACATAGGCGAGGATTATCTCAGCGAACTTATTGGGTATCTGAAGGGTGTGCGCTTCGGTATTATCAATATCAGCAAGAGCGGAACGACAACCGAGACTGCGTTGACTTTCCGTCTGTTGAAGACCATGTGCGAAGAGCAGCGTGGCAAGGAAGAGGCACGCAAGGTTATTGTAGCTGTGACTGATGCAAAGCGTGGTGCTGCGCGCACTACAGCTGACAAGGAAGGTTATGTATCATTTGTTATTCCCGACAATGTGGGTGGTCGGTTCAGCGTGCTTACACCTGTAGGCTTGTTGCCGATTGCCGTAGCTGGTTTTGATATTGCTGCCTTGGTCAAGGGTGCCCGGGAGATGGAGGAGCAGACTTCCCTGGAGGTGCCGTTCCGTCAGAATCCTGCCGCATTGTATGCCGCAACACGTAATGCACTGTATCAGAGTGGCAAGAAGATAGAGATACTTGCCAACTATCAGCCCAAACTGCATAACGTAGGCGAGTGGTGGAAACAGCTTTATGGCGAAAGCGAGGGCAAGGATGGCAAGGGTATTTTCCCTGCCAGTGTAGATTTGACAACAGACCTGCATTCAATGGGTCAGTGGATTCAGGATGGTGAACGTACAATATTCGAGACTGTGCTGAGTGTAGCACAGCCAAATTATGAATTGCGTGTGCCAGCAGACAAGGAGAACCTGGATGGTCTCAATTTCCTTGCAGGCAAGCATGTGGACGAGGTTAATAAGATGGCCGAATTAGGAACACAGCTTGCTCATGTTGATGGTGGTGTTCCCAATATTAAGTTCACAATCGACCGCATAGATGAATATCATATTGGCCAGTTAATCTACATGTTTGAGAAAGGATGTGGTATCAGCGGTCTGCTGCTTAAGGTAAATCCATTCGATCAGCCAGGTGTCGAGGCATACAAGAAGAATATGTTCGCACTGCTTGGCAAACCGGGTTATGAGAAGGAAACAGAGTCGATAAAGGCTCGCTTGTAATATTTCTCCATAAACATTAAAGGCTCGGTCTTCCGATTCTTTAATGTTATCTGTTATTTTAGTTTTACCGCCAGTTCTGTCATTCCTGGTAAGACTATGTCAGCCCCTGCATCATACAGGACCTGGTCTTTCAGTGGTCCTGTGTTGACTGCAATGCAATAGATTCCTGCTGCTTTTGCC